>CAMCMF010000057.1 GCA_945875865.1 Rhizobium sp. Q54 | reverse complement strand
GGGCATCTCTAAAAATTGTCTTTTCCGGTAATTTTGAGTTTTAACAAATTTGCTCGAGAGCACGTATATCTAATACGCTTACCTTCTCGCAAATTTGTTAAAACTCAAAATTCCTCGAAAAATCCTAATTTTTAGAGGCGCCCTTAATTCCCAAAACTCTGCCAGATATTTTTTCTAAATTTTGGGGCTGTTGCAAATCAAAAGTTTCTAAGAAGTTTTTGTGATTCTAATTTTTTTGAAAGGTAAGCTTACCAAGATGTACGAGCGTTTCAAAAAAATTAGAATTGCGAAAAATTCGACGAAAATTTTGATTTGCAACAGCCCCATTTTCTATAAAGCTTTTATTACCTAAGGGGCGAGCGGTTTTAGTACACTTCCTTACAGATTCCATTTCCTTAGGATCTTCCAATAAAAAACATTCCCATTCTTTAGAATTATAAAACCAATCTTTCTTAGTTAATAAAGGATCTGATGACGTCAGGCCAACATGATATACCAAATCAGCTTCAAGAAGCCGATTTAGTATATTGATTTTGTTTTTACGCAGGATGGCCTGCGCCCGACGGTCGTGGGGAACCCCATATACCGACTCTTCATTTTTGAGTTCGGTATCTTGAATTGGTTTCGGTATATTTGGCGCTAGAAAATTTAATTGGTATACTGTCCCCAGATTTCCATTATTATTTTTTGCGACTTCTTCAATTGCTCATGCAAAAAAATTCAAAATATTTTTTGGAATTGTTAATGATCAGATTCATCAAAATTTTTGCGCTGATATTTTTTTTCTGCGCTGAAAATTCTTACGCCGCTGGCAAGGTTACAATTTTAAATTGGCAGGAAAATTCCAATCTAACTGAAAGTGGAAAAAATTCTGAAATTTTGATACAGGCGCAAATTAAAGATTTGCCGCCGCAATATGTCATGACAAGCTTCTCGGTAACATTCGATCCTTCTCAAAAAATAAAAGTCAGCAAAGTTTTATGCGATGATGTCGCGGCGCAATATGCTTTTTCCAATAATAATTTAGCGATAAAATTTCCTAAATCGAAAAAAAATAATGAGACGATTTGGATCTATTTTTCTTACGAAGAGCATTATGAAAAACTCAATAAATTCCTGCGCGAAGAGGCAATTTTAATTCCTGATTTTGCTGTTGGCGCTAAAGCAAAAGTTGCGATTAATTTTGCGGAAAATCTTGAATCGGCAACATTAAATTCTCACATCATCAAGGAGCCAAATCGCTTCATTTACAGCAATATCGTTCCCGCTAATGGCGTCAGAGAAATAGTAAAATTAACTCCATCGCAAAGCGTTTGGGAGGTGAATGTGCAAATAAAAATGAGCTCGGATAAAGCGCTGAATAAAATCTCCTTTAGCTTTCCCGATTACTTTCAAAGCCCCGGTCAAAAAGTTGAAAATTATGTCATCGCCTCAGATGGAACGGCCATTGATCAAAAGGTAGAAAAAAAGCGCCGAACTCTAACTTTCAACACAATAGCAAAAGAAATCACCGTTCAAAACAGAGCTAAAATTTCTACCGGAAAAAAATTTCGCCAAAACTTTATACGCGATCCTAACCACTATTTAAAATTCACTGCCGAAGAACAAATTCTGCTTTCCTCAACTCTCGAAAACATCAAAAAAAATCCGCAATATAGCGACTTACCTCTCTACGCAAAAATCGGAAAATTCACTCACGAATTTATAAAATATGATGCGAGCTATGTTGGAAAATTGCCGCCAGTAAAAGAAATTTTGCGCAACCCGGTTGGTGTCTGCACTGAATATGCCTCACTCTACAGCGCTCTAGCAAGAATCGCTGGAATTCCCTCAATCATCATCCATGGCGGCGCTTGTGGCGAATATAATAAATGCGAAGGTCACAGCTGGAATATGATTTATCAGCAAGGAAAATGGATTGAAGTTGACCCCACTTGGAACTTAATGTCCGGCGTAGTTTCATCATCTCATATTTATTTTAACGATGAGGATAATGATCAAATTATTAGCGAATATGATGGTGGAAATATGGTGAATGCCGTGATCGATTTGCAGATCAAAAACTTATTTTAGTGAAAAAAAATCAGCGCTAAAATTCCAATTGAAGTCACGATAATTCCCCAAATTTCTCGCTGCTTATGCTTTTCCTTGAGATGCCAATGAGAGATCATCACCGCCAGAACCATCTCGATCTGACCTACAGCTTTTACATAAATTACATTGCCTAAAGCAAAAGCAATAAACCAAAAAGCTGAGCCAAAAAAACTCAACAAACCCATCTTCAAAAATACCAATTTATTTTCGGCAGAAAAGAGAGTTTTGAGATCGGAAATAAAACGTTTCTGCGATGATTTAATGATGAAGAAAATAATATTCTGAAAAGTAATAACCCAAAATAATGTGATGAGTGGAGCCTTGATAACACTATATCCACCGAGCATCATAACTTCAGAAGCAAATTTTAAATTGAAGGCAGAAATCGAAAAAGACAAACCGGATAAAATTCCAAAAATTGCCGCCGAATCAAAAAATTTTATATTCTTTTTTAGCGTAAAATTTGACATCAGAATCACCCCAACAACCGTCACCATTATCGCAGCAAAACCAGTGAGCGAAATTTGCTGATGAAAAAATAACAGACCGATAATCATGGTCTGCAGCACCTCTGTTTTGTAGAGAGCAATGCCAATACTAAAATTTTTGAATTTGATAGTTCGTAGCAGTAAAAGATTTCCGACGATTTGAAAAGTTGCGGTAACTGCACAATAAAAAACAAACTCTTTGCTGGCAGAATGAAATGTTAAAAAAACAACAATCAGCGCGAATGGTAAAGGCAAAATAAATCGCGACCAAGAAACGGTTAAGGTGTCGATTTTTTTGTTTAAATACTTTTGCTCAAGATTACGAAAAGTTTGTAGAGTCGCGCCAATTATGGTGCAAATGATCCATGACATTCTAAAAAATTTAGTGATTTATGAAGATGCCGAATTATTAAAATTGAATCTGTCTCACGAAAATCACCCGACTCAATTGCTTCACAATTGAGCCACCCTCTTTTGCAAAGAGGGTTTTAGCTCCCTATCTTATCGAAGGGTTTGGTATATACCCCTTAGAGCCTTTTTAATATCTTTTTTAATCCCAGATTTTGGCATATTTTTACTAAAAAATAAGCAAAAATAGGGCGAAATATGGGATTAAAAAAGATATTAAAAAGACTCTTAAGGGCGCCTCTAAAAATTAGGATTTTTCGAGGAATTTTGAGTTTTAACAAATTTGTGAGAAGGTAAGCGTATTAGATATACGTGCTCTCGAGCAAATTTGTTAAAACTCAAAATTACCGGAAAAGACAATTTTTAGAGATGCCCTTAAAACGATT
>CAMCMF010000056.1 GCA_945875865.1 Rhizobium sp. Q54 | reverse complement strand
AAGTCGATAGGGCGCCTTTAAAAATTAGGATTTTTCGAGGAATTTTGAGTTTTAACAAATTTGCGAGAAGGTAAGCGTATTAGATATACGTGCTCTCGAGCAAATTTGTTAAAACTCAAAATTACCGGAAAAGACAATTTTTAGAGATGCCCGATAGTTGAATAGTCTGATAGTCGATAGTCGGCTTAACTATCGACTATCGACTTTCGACTATCGACTAAAATTTTGACTAATTTAAAGCCGCTTTTGCTCTGGCAACAATTGTGTTGAAAGTTTCTGGCTCGCGAATTGCAAGGTCAGAAAGAACTTTACGATCAAGATCAATTTTAGCTGCTTTCAAACCGGCGATAAATTTAGAATAAACTAAACCATGCTCGCGAGTTGCGGCGTTGATACGCTGAATCCAAAGAGCGCGGAAGTCTCTCTTTCTAGCTTTACGATCGCGATAGGCATATTGTAATGCTTTTTCAACTTTCTCGATTGCAACGCGGAAGCAATTTTTTGCACGACCGCGATAGCCTTTTGCCATCTTAAGAATTTTCTTATGTCTGGCTCTTTTGGTAACACCTCTTTTTACACGACTCATTTTGTATCTCTCCTAATTAATTGCTGTATGGCATTTTGAACTTCAGAACTGATGCGGTATTACCGTCAGCAAGAACTGCGCTTTTACGCAAGTTTCTGATTCGTCTTTGGCTTTTTTTGCCAAGATTGTGTCTTTTGCCTGCTTGTTTATGGAGAATCTTTCCAGTACCGGTCACCTTGAATCGCTTCTTGGCGCTACTGTTCGTTTTCATTTTTGGCATAGTGCTAAAAAATTAAGATTGCAGAAACTCAGGTGGACGTTGCCGCCGCTTTGGAACCCAGGAATCAAAAAAGGTTTTTAGTAGTGTTTGTAGAAGCCCTCCTTCGCCAAGGCTTCGGCGGGCAGCCTTCGCTCTAACGATCTCCGTCCAACAGTCCAACCCTCTGGGCTGGCCTGCCAGCCGAAGCTCGCAAGAGCGAAGGCTGGTGGGATTAGTAGGACTCGAACCTACGACCAAGACGTTATGAGCATCCTGCTCTAACCAACTGAGCTATAATCCCATAAATGGAAATCCTAACTCAGAATCTTAAGTCAAAATTGAGCTACGATCCCTAAAAAGGGGCGCGCAACTTAGGAATCGAGTTAATTTTTGCAAGCCGATAAATTATTTGGCCTTCGCAACGGCAACTAAAGCGGGGCGAATCAAGCGATCGGCGATTGAATATCCCGCTTGAATAACCTTAACCACTAAGCCTTCCTCAGCTTCAGAATCAACCTGCGCAATGGCTTCGTGAAGATTGTGATCGAATTGTTGGTTGATTGGAAAAATTCTTTTTACCTGATTTTTTTCTAAAACTTTCAACAATTCTTTTTCGGTCATTATAATTGCATCAGCATAATTTTTGATCGCGGGATTTTTTTCGATTTCATCTTTTGGGGCATTTTCGCTGGCCATGAAAAAATTTTCTGTAACCACTACTAAATCAGAAACAAAATTTGAAATTGCAAATTTTGCAGTTTTTTCCATTTCATCGCGCGACCTTTTTCTGACGTTGTCTAGCTCAGCTAAAGCGCGCAAAATTTTATCATTTAATTCAGAATTTTTTTCTTCAAGTTCGGCAATTTTTTTATCCGCTTCATTTGACTCTGGAACTTGATCTTCGATTTTATTTTCTGTTGGATTTTCCGACATTTTTATTCTCCTAAATAAATTTTGAGGCGGCAAGATAGAAAGCAAGAAACGGAGTTTCAAGATTGCTTTAAAAAAATTTGTTTTTAGTTTTTCGGGCCGCTGCAAATCCTCCCAATCTTCAATTAAGCAAATCAAATGTTAGAAAAATTTCTTGACCAAGCTAATTACACCATCCCGATGGTTGTTGAACAAACAGCGCGAGGCGAAAGGGCTTTCGATATTTATTCCCGTCTTTTAAAGGAGCGCATAATTTTCTTATCTGGCCCGGTTAATGATGTGGTGTCTTCTCTTGTCGTCGCCCAATTGCTTTTTCTTGAATCAGAAGATCCAAAAAAAGACATTTATTTTTATATCAACTCTCCCGGAGGTATCGTGACTTCCGGCCTTGCGATGTATGACACCATGCAATATATCAAACCTGATGTTGCGACTCTTTGTATTGGACAAGCTGCCTCAATGGGCTCGCTACTTCTAACTGCTGGAGCGCCGAAAAAAAGATTTTGTCTGCCCAACTCGCGCATCATGATTCACCAGCCTTCCGGCGGTTTTCAAGGTCAAGCTAGTGACATTGAAATTCACGCTCAAGAAACCTCGAATTTGAAAAAAAGACTCAATGAAATTTACGCCAAGCATACTGGTCAAAAACTTGCCGTAATCGAAAAAGCCATGGATCGCGACAATTTCATGTCCCCACAAAAAGCCCAAGAATTCGGGCTGATTGATGAAGTGATCGAAAAGAGATTGGAAAAATAGGGCTTACGCGAAGCTTCGTCTCGCTTTGCGCAATTCCTAAAAAGCAACTTAGAAACCTAAATATGATAAAAAAACACGAAGAAGAAAAAGAATTATCCTGCTCATTTTGCGGAAAAACTCAGCATGAAGTTAAAAAATTAATTGCTGGTCCAACCGCTTTGATTTGCAACGAATGTATCGGCCTAGGCATGGATATTTTGAAGGAGGAACAAAATAAATCTCCCCTTCACAAATCAGACGGCTCTAAACCAACTCCTAAGGATATAATTAAAATTTTGGATGAATATGTCGTCGGTCAAGAATATGCAAAAAAAGTTTTAGCAGTTGCGGTTTACAATCACTACAAGCGCATCGATTCCAGCAATAGCGTTGCGGCCGATTCAGTTGAATTGAGCAAATCAAACATCTTGATGATTGGACCAACGGGCTGCGGAAAAACTTTACTGGCACAAACTTTGGCAAGAATTCTTGATGTACCTTTCACCATGGCCGATGCTACTTCGCTTACCGAAGCTGGCTATGTCGGTGATGATGTGGAAAATATTATCGCCCGTCTTTTGCAAGCTGCCAGTTTCGATATTGAAAAAACTCAGCGCGGAATTGTTTACATCGACGAAATCGATAAAATCGCCCGCAAATCTGAAGATAGCGCTCGTCGCGATATTTCCGGCGAAGGCGTGCAGCAAGGCTTGCTAAAAATTATCGAGGGGACAGTAGCTTCGATTCCAACTCAACCTGGAAAAAAAACTTCGCAACAGGAGTATGTGCAGGTCGATACCCGCAATATTTTATTTATTTGCGCCGGCGCATTTTCTGGTTTGGAAAAAATTATTGTGGCACGCGGAACTAAATCAACTATGGGCTTCGGCGCTGACGTTCGCGAAAAAGACGATACCGCTCGCAAGGATATGTTCGCAAAAGTTGAGCCCGATGATTTGATTAAATTTGGTATGATTCCAGAAATCGTCGGACGCTTGCCAATCATTGCTCCACTTGAAGGTTTGACCGAAGATGATCTCGCAAAAATTTTACGCGAACCAAAAAATTCTATCGTCAAACAATATCAAAAACTTTTCTCTTTGGATAAGGTTGAACTGGCTTTTGAAGATGAGGCTTTACGAGAAATCGCCAAACGAGCGATAGATCGCAAAACCGGCGCCCGTGGCCTTCGCGCCATTGCGGAGAATATTTTATTGGAAGCAATGTTTGATGTTCCGTCGCATAAGGATGTGAAATCAGTGCGCGTTACAAAAGAAGCGGTGACTGAAAACAAAGCTGTGGAAATTGTTAGATTTACCGAAAAAGAAATGGGTGAAAGAGAGGAGAAAAAACCAATCACCGTGGTTCAGCAGAAAGAGAAAAGGGCTTAATTATTTTCGGATTGCCATAGTAATTGGTTTTTGTCTTTCGACATAGCATCATCCTCAGTGTCATCCCCGCGAAGGCGGGGATCCAGTGTTACAGCACGAAAGAGCTGGATCCCCGCCTTCGCGGGGATGACACTGAGAGTGTTGCTCGTTAGTAA
>CAMCMF010000055.1 GCA_945875865.1 Rhizobium sp. Q54 | reverse complement strand
TGTTTGCGCTAAAGGCGCAATAAAACACGAAAGTGTTTTAAACGAATAACGGGTAAAATCTGTGATTTTACCCAGGCGCGAGTTGTCTTCGAGCGAAAGCGAGAAAAGCAACGAAGCGTGAATTTTATACGAACCCGTAGCTCAGTTGGATAGAGCAACAGCCTTCTAAGCTGTGGGTCGGACGTTCGAATCGTCTCGGGTTCGCCATCTTTTTATTTTATATAATCAATCTCAATTTCTCATGCCTCCATTCAAAAAGGCATTTTCTCTAATAGAGCTGTCGGTTGTTATATTGATAATTGGTATTTTAGTTGCTGGTGTCACGCAAGGTTCCCGCTTGGTTCGCGAAATAAAATTCGCGACCGCTAGATCAATGACCAAAGCTTCTGATGTTAATTCAATTCCTGATTTGGCGATATGGCTTGAAACCACTTCCGATAAAAGTTTTACCGTCGAGCAGCCTGAAGATGGCTTTGCAATCGCGCAATGGAATGATATTAATCCGCAAGCAACTGACGGAGGAAAAGTTCTGGCAATAAATGCAGCTGGTGGAAAGCAACCCCTTTACACGGTTGGAGCTTTAAATGGTCTTCCTGCACTACGTTTTGATGGTATCGATGATAATATGGCAGTCGCCGATGGCTTTGATAATGATACGGAAAATGTCACGGTATTTTTTGTCTGGAAGCCCAAAGGCACCGGAAACGCGGAAATGGATCTTCTTGAAAAATGGGAAGGTAGCGGTGGTTATCCTTATGTCTTGCGCTCAACTTCTGTTTACTCACTGCGCACCTATGATGGTGCACTTAATCCTATAGTTTCCTCAACTACACCGCGCCTCAAGGATAATATTGTAATTTTGAGCGCGCGAAGAACAAAAAGTGGGATCCTCAGCCTTTGGGTAAACGGTGTAAAAGGAAATGCTGATGTGGTGGATACAACTTCTGCCACCGTAGGATCAACTGTAAATAATGGGCGCCTTGGTATTTGTGCGCGACTTACTTCAAATGTAGGTTATTGTAATGGCGATGTTGGCGAAGCGATAATTTTTTCACGCGCTTTGAAGGATGAAGAGCGAAAAGCTGTCGAAAAATATTTAGGCAAAAAATGGGGAATTAGAGTTACTTAAATTTAAGACCTAAGAGCCTGCTTAATTCGGAAATGCACAACAATTAAAACCTAGTCGATAGTTAAACCGAGTTCGGATCACTATCGACTATCGACTATCCACTATCGACTTAATCTTAACCTTTCACCATGGTTGCCAAAATAAAAACCTTCTCCTTTGCGGGAATCGACGCTGTTCCAATTGATGTTCAGGTAAAAATTTCTCCGGGAAATCCCGTTTTAAATATTGTTGGTTTGCCAGATAAGGCGGTCGGCGAATCCAAAGAGCGCGTGCGTGCGGCGATTTTATCGACAGGACTTTCTTGGCCTTACAAACGAATCACCGTTAATTTAGCGCCGGCCGATATTCAAAAAGAAGGCAGCCATTTCGATCTAGCAATTGCGCTGGGAATCATGATTGAAATTGGAGTTTTATCCCAGGAAAGCGTCGATGAATTTTTTGTTTTGGGCGAGCTTGGGCTTGATGGTTCGATTGCTTCAGTTGGTGGAATTATTTCAGCAGCGATTTCAGCAAATCAGTATAATTGTGGAATAATTTGTCCGCAGAAAAATGGCTCTGAAGCGGCTTGGGCTGGTGATTTAGACATAGTTGCAGCGCCAGATATTCTAACTTTGATCAATCATTTAAAAAACGAACAAATTTTAGCGCGGCCGGAAACTTCTAAAATTTTTGCCGTAGAAAATCATCGCGATTTATCGGAAGTTAAGGGACAAGAAGTTGCAAAAAGAGCGCTCGAAATTGCTGCAGCAGGCGGACATAATTTATTATTCGTTGGACCTCCGGGAACAGGAAAATCAATGCTTGCTTCACGTTTGCCGGGAATTTTGCCGCCGTTAAATCTCGAAGAAATTCTCGAAATAAATATGATCGCCAGCATCTCGGGCAGATTAGTTGACGGCAAACTTTTTACCACCAGACCATTTCGCGAAGTGCATCATTCTGCTTCAATGCCCGCAATGGTTGGCGGCGGTGCTAAAGCTCGTCCCGGAGAAATTTCTTTAGCGCATAATGGTGTTTTATTTTTGGATGAATTGGCGGAATTTCCGCGGCAAGTTTTAGATGCGATGCGCCAACCGTTAGAGACCGGAAATATTAGCATTTCGCGAGCGAATTCTCACGTCACTTATCCGGCAAATTTTCAATTAATTGCGGCGATGAATCCTTGTCGCTGCGGCTTTTTGTCTGATGCCACGCGGGAATGTAAAAAAGCGCCGCTTTGTGGCGAGGAATATAAAAATAAAATTTCAGGACCGCTGTTGGATCGTATTGATATCGTGGTAAATGTCGGACAGGTTGATGTTTTTAATTTGGAAAAAACAAAAAAATCTGAAGAGTCAAAAGTGATTTTAGCCAGAGTTTTAGCAGCCAGAGAGCGTCAGCAAAAAAGATATGAGCAAGAAAGTGAAATGAAAAATCTACCAAAAATTAATGCCAAAATTGACGGAAAAATTTTAGAAAAATTTTGTGAGCTAGATTTTGAATCACAAAAAATTCTGCAAAATTCGGTAGCAAAAATGCAAAGTTCAATGCGCGGAATTACCAGGATTTTAAGGGTTGCGCGCACCATCGCTGATTTAGAAATGGCGGAGAAAATAAATTCACAACATTTGCTCGAAGCAATTTCTTATCGGCGAAAGATTTAGTAAATTGAAATTGTAGATGGACCCCGTCTTCATGACGGGGTCCATCTCGCCACATTTCCTTATTAAACAGGCTCTTAGAAACTTTTAATTTGCAATCAGTCCCACAAGTCAACTTCTTCCAAAATAATTTTTCGCATTTTTTCAACATCGCTCAAATGCGGAGCGTGACCGCAATTTTTGAAAATTTCTAAGCGCAGATTTTTGATTCTTTGTTTAAAATATTCAGCTTGAGAAGCGTGAACAATCATATCGCCAGCGCCATGAAAATAAAGGGTGCGTGGCATTTTAGAAAAATCGATATCGAAGCAGGAAAATCGCTCAAGTTCTTTGAGCCAGAATTTTAGTTGCTCAAAATTTTCTTCATTAACATCCAAAGTTCGGGCAATTTCGGAAGCATTACGATCATTCATCGCGGTTAGAATTGAAAATTGTTTTAAGGTTTGTGTTGGAGCTGCAGAAAAATTTTTGTAAAAATCATCGAAAGTTGTTTTAGCCATGCCGGCTTGGATGCGCACATCTTTGACCATTTGAAATGGCGGCGCTAAAAGAATCAGTAATTTCGGTTTTAGGATATTTTTTTCAATCAAGCGAATGGCTAATTGTCCGCCCAAACTCCAGCCAACTAAAATTTCTGGATTTAATTTTTGTTCTTCGATTGCAGTAAAAAACTTTTCAACACTATCAAATTTCGAATAATCGAAAGATTGGGCAAAAAAAATGGGATCGAAAATCGATTCCAGAGAATCGAATTTTTGACCCCATCCCGAAAGAAAAAAAACTTTTGGGCAAAGAATTTTTTTAGAACTCAAAATTGCCGAATTTCTTTTTGAATTTTGCCATTCTTTCGTCATTAGCATTAACGAAATTAGTCGCTTTATCTTGCCAAGCTGGGTGATTTTTTGGATCAGCATCTAAGCGAAGAGTATCGCCTTCCTTGCCCCAAGTCGTAAGAATTTCAAATTTATTACCATCAGTCATCAAAACTGTGACGATATGTTGTTTCGGATTTACTCCAGCTGCCGGAGTTTTTGTAACTTTTGCCTGTGCCATGTGAATCTTAATTAATTTTGCCTAAAAAATGGGCGCGCAGAAATAGAAAGATCGAGTTTCTTTGTCAACCATTTCATCTGGTACCTTTGACCAGGTTGGGTAAAAAATCTTGACATTGCGATCCCAAGCTGAACAATCCTCTCCCAACATATCAGTTGGAATAGAACACCCGTCTCTCTCTAGGGCATCTCTAAAAATTGTCTTTTCCGGTAATTTTGAGTTTTAACAAATTTGCTCGAGAGCACGTATATCTAATACGCTTACCTTCTCGCAAATTTGTTAAAACTCAAAATTCCTCGAAAAATCCTAATTTTTAGAGGCGCCCTCTAGGGCATAT
>CAMCMF010000054.1 GCA_945875865.1 Rhizobium sp. Q54 | reverse complement strand
TAGGGCGCCTCTAAAAATTAGGATTTTTCGAGGAATTTTGAGTTTTAACAAATTTGCGAGAAGGCAAGCGTATTAGATATACGTGCTCTCGAGCAAATTTGTTAAAACTCAAAATTACCGGAAAAGACAATTTTTAGAGATGCCCTTTATACTTATCGCATTGCGTGTCGAAGTCCTCGCTTAACTAGTCTCATCGAGATTGGTTTTGTGATAGGCTTCTCGTCTTAATCAACTACTAAATATCGGAGCCAGCTATGATTTTTATTCCTCTAGCCGTGTTAGTTACGTTATCAGTAGTTCAGACTTTATTTTAGTCTAAGATAGCGCAAGCATCTTCATGAAGATGAGAGGTTTATCCTAGCGATACACTTCTTAACACATGCCCGTCACGGAACAAAATTCCGTGGCGGGTTTTATTTTACCAAACCCTTACGATTAGGGCTTACGAAATAGGAATCGCCATTTATAGATAATTTTCAAATTCACAAAACTACTAACTCCCAATTTCCCCATGGAAGAAAAATTTATTAAAGTTGTCGGCGCTAAAGAGCATAATTTAAAAAATGTCAGCATTGAAATTCCTAAAGATCAACTGGTTGTTGTTACTGGGTTGAGCGGTTCAGGCAAATCTTCTTTGGTGTTTGATACGATTTATGCTGAAGGTCAGCGTCGCTTCATCGAAAGCCTTTCAACTTACGCACGTCAGTTTCTTGACATGCAAGACAAGCCAGAAGTTGAATCAATTACTGGACTTTCGCCATCAATTGCAATTGATCAAAAAACTACTTCAAAAAATCCGCGCTCAACTGTTGGAACTGTAACCGAAATTTACGATCACTTCCGTTTGCTTTTCGCTAGAATCGGCGTGCCTTATTCTCCAGAAACTGGTAAGCCAATCGAGAGCCAGTCTGCTTCGGTGATGGTCGATAAAATTATGCAAATGCCAAAGAAAACGCGGGTTTATATTTTGGCACCGATTGTTCGCGGACAAAAAGGTGAGTTGCGCAAAGAGATGATGAATGCCCGCAAACAAGGCTTCCAACGTATTAAGGTTGACGGAAAACTTCACGATCTAAATGAAATTCTTCCCGCTTTAGATAAAAATAAAAATCACGATATTGAAATTATTGTTGATCGCATCGTAATTTCTAACGACCTCGGCAATCGTGTCGCTGACTCGGTTGAAACCGCTTTGAAAATTTCTGAAGGTCTACTTTATGTTGAAATTGTTAGTCTTCCTCCAGAAGAAAAAAATGGCGAAAAATGCGCTCACAAAGCCGGAGATTTTTTAGTTTTTAGCGAAAAATTTTCTTGCCCAGTTTCTGGTTTTACCGTTTCTGAAATCGAACCGCGGCTCTTTTCTTTCAACTCTCCATTCGGCGCTTGTAAGCATTGCGATGGACTTGGAACTGAACTTTATTTTAGTCCCGATCTTGTCATCGAAGATGAAAATTTAACTCTGCGTCAAGGCGCCATCACGATTTGGCAAGGCGTGCAAGAGCGGTTCTATCAGCAAGTTTTAACCGCGATGGCAACACATTACGGTTTTAGTCTCGATGTTCCTTTCAAAACTTTAGCGCCAGAAATTAAGGATAAAATTTTCTACGGCACCGGCACTGATGAAGTCGAAATCAAAATCGAAGATGGCTTAAAAGCGATCAAACTCAAAAAAACTTTTGAAGGCGTAATCAATAATTTGAAAAAAAGATTTGTTGAAAGCGAAAGTGAATCAATGCGCGACGAACTCTGCAAATTCCAGGCTACACGGGTTTGTAATCATTGCGAAGGCTATCGCTTAAACGAACAATCTTTGTCGATCAAAATTGATGAAATACATGTCGGACAAGTTAGTCGCATGTCGATTGAAAAATTGGTTGTGTGGTTTGAAGAACTTCCAAAAAAACTAAATTCAACTCACAAACAAATTTCGGAAAGATTACTCAAAGAAATCGGACGTCGTCTTGGCTTCTTGCGCAATGTTGGTTTGGAATATTTAACCATTAGTCGCGAAGCGGGAACGCTTTCCGGCGGCGAAGCACAACGAATTCGCCTCGCTTCACAAATTGGCTCCGGACTTTCCGGCGTGATTTATGTATTGGACGAGCCCTCTATTGGCCTGCATCAATCTGATAATGATAAATTGATTACCACACTAAAAAATCTGCGTGATTTAGGAAATTCTGTGATCGTAGTTGAGCATGATGAAGAGATGATGCGCGAGGCACAATATTTGATCGACGTGGGACCAGGCGCAGGAATTCACGGCGGAGAAATTATTTCTGCCGGCAAACCTGATTTTGTAATTAACGATCCTAACTCCATCACTGGACAATATCTCAGCGGCAAAAAGAAAATCGAGGTTCCAACTACTCGTCGCAAGATTGATCCAAAAAGAATGATCACTTTGAAAGGCGCGACCTTGAATAATTTGAAAAATGTTTCGGTGAGTATTCCCATGCGAATTTTCAGCGCAGTTTCGGGAATTTCTGGTGGTGGAAAATCGAGCTTAATCATCAAAACACTTTACCCAGCTTTAAACAAAATCATCAATAAAACCAAAGCGATTCCTGGACCTTATGAATCACTTTCCGGCTATCACTTCATTGATAAAATTATTGAAATCGATCAGTCACCAATCGGCCGTACGCCTCGTTCTAACCCTTGCACTTATGTAGGAGCTTTCACTTTCATTCGTGAATTTTATACCAACTTGCCAGAGTCAAAAGCACGCGGCTATAAAGTGGGAAGATTTTCCTTTAACGTAAAAGGTGGACGCTGCGAAACTTGCCAAGGCGACGGTATGATCAAAATCGAAATGCACTTTTTGCCCGACGTTTATGTGCGTTGCGAAACCTGTCACGGCAAACGTTACAATCGCGAAACTTTAGAAATAAAATATCGCGGAAAATCAATTTCTGACGTGTTGGAAATGACTGGAAATGATGCCACGGATTTCTTTCAAACTATGCCCCATATTTATGAAAAATTCAAAGCTCTCTGCGATGTTGGTCTTGGCTATATCCGCATCGGACAAAGCGCCACCACACTTTCCGGCGGTGAAGCACAGCGCATAAAATTGGCGAAGGAATTAAGTCGTAAAGCCACAGGAGATACGCTTTACATTCTCGATGAACCTACCACTGGTCTGCATTTTGAAGATATCAGCAAATTGTTAAAAGTTCTGCATAAATTGGTTGATTCAGGAAATTCGATTTTGGTAATTGAGCATAATCTCGACGTTTTGAAAACCGCAGATTACATCATCGACATCGGACCATGCGGCGGCGAGAAAGGCGGCTACATTGTGGCTGAAGGCTCTCCGGAAGAAATTGCTAAAAACAAAAAATCCGTAACTGGAAAATATTTGGCGAAGGTTCTGAAATAATTTAAGGGGTTGTTACAAATCAAATTTTCGTTGAAACAGTCCTAGTTTGTCATCACTGCGGAGGCGCGGATCCAGAGAATCTTGATACAAGCTGAATCCCCACCTACGCGGGGATGACAAACTAAAAAAATGAAGTCGGTTTCTCGAATCAGGCTTGGTATTTTAATCACAAAAAAATGATCTCCTCATCTCTCAAAGAATCTTTAATGGGCTGCTCAATCATCATGCAAAAACACATGGATGATTTGTTGCCGCGCGATTTTTTTGATTCGAGATTAATGGATGCGATGCGCTATTCCGCGCTGTCGGAAGGCAAAAGAATCCGCCCATTTTTAGTGATGGCATGCGCGCAAATTTTTGGTATTAATGCTTTAAAAACTTTAAATGCCGCGGCAGCTTTGGAATTTATTCACGCTTATTCTCTCATTCATGATGATTTGCCAGCGATGGATGATGATGATGTGCGTCGCGGTAATCCTACTTGTCACAAAAAATTTGATGAGGCCACAGCGATTTTAGCCGGCGATTCTTTGCTCACTTACGCTTTTGAAATTTTAGCAAGACCAGAAACTCACAAAGATGCTAATGTGCGCTGCGCCCTGATCAAAACTATTGCCAAAGCTGCAGGATTTATGGGCATGGCTGGTGGTCAAATGATCGATCTTGAAAAAGCTGACAAAATAATTTCCAAAGAAGAATTGGCAAAATTGCATCGTTTAAAAACTGGCGAACTTTTTATGGCTGCAGCGGAAAGTGGCGCCATTCTTGGTCGCGCTAGTGTTGATGAAACTAATTCGCTGCGCTATTTTGCTCACGATCTCGGCTTAGCTTTTCAAATCAAAGATGATATTCTCGATCATCACGGCATCGTAATTGGCAAAATTGAAGTTAATGAAATCGCTCACAAAAAACCTAAAGAAAACGCTAGTATTGTTGATGTAATTGGCATGAAAGCAGCAGAAAAACAATTGGAAATTTTACAGGAGCAATCAGTCGCTCATCTAAAAATCTTTGGTGATAAGGCCTTGCTGCTAAAGGATTTAACAGAGTTTGTGATTGCGCGGGATAAGTAGA
>CAMCMF010000053.1 GCA_945875865.1 Rhizobium sp. Q54 | reverse complement strand
GCAAATTCTAGAGGTGATTTTTAGGGTAAATTTAACTTAAAAATAGTTAGAAATTATCCAAAAATTACTTCTGAATTTGTTCCATCTTTTTTAAAAAAAGAACTCTATCCGGCAGAAATTTCTGTCTGGCTTGAGGGGGTCACTTCATACTTGCCAACAGTGACTTCATCTGTGAAATCGCAATCTCATTCAGATTTTTTAATCTCTCGCTTTGCGATAAATTTTGTCTTATCAAAACAGAATTTATGCTTTCTAAATTTGTCATCACAACCAGCTGCTCCAGACTTGCATTGTCTCTTAAATTTCCATCAAAATCAGGATTTTCTTTTTTAAACTCAGCGGCAGTTTTTCCAAATAAAGCGACATTTAGTAAGTCAGCTTCATTGGCATAGATCGTTGATATTTGATGTTTGGAAAGAGTTTTTGGAATCAGATTTTCTTTGATGGCATCGGTGTGAATACGATAATTTATTTTCGCTAAAGTGCGCTGTAAATTCCATTCCAACTTTAGGCGGTTGTTTTCGTCTTCTTTTAAACGCTGAAATTCTTTGACTAAGTAAAGTTTGAATTCCGCAGAAACCCAAGAAGCAAACTCGAAGGCAATATCTTTGTGAGCGAAGGTTCCACCTGTTTTGCCAGCTTTAGAAATAATCCCAATCGCATCTGTATTTTCTATCCATTTGCTAGGTGAAAGTACAAAAGCATTTGCTCCGGCTTCTTGCCAAAAGGAGTCGAATTCGACCCCTTTAAAATTTTGATTATTAATTTTCTCCCACAATCCAAGAAACTCGATGGTGTTTTTTGATCTCATCCAGTTTTTTACTACATCTTTTGGTTCATCTGGGTTTTTATGACGAGCAATATCTGTTAGCGAAATGTAATCGCCACTATTGGCTTTCAATATAGAAATTTGTAATTTTTTTATGGTGATTTTTTTCATATTTTCCTTTGGGTTAAGTTTTTAATTATGGCGAATTCGCCATAATTAAAATAATTTTTATGAGTGGTGAGGTATGATTTTAATTGCCCTTAGACTACTGTAAATGACGCAAAAAACAACTCATAAAATCTGCAAATAAATTTGCATTTTTTGTGAAAGTAAAATTTGAAATTCGGTGAACATGAAATGAGTTAGATAATCAAGGCTTCGTAAAGTGTAAAGGGGTCAGGTTCATTCCATAAACCATAAATCATTTTTTATCTCACTTTGATTAAATTAGTTTTTTATGGTTTATGGAATGAACCTGACCCCTTTATTTATGGAATGAACCTGACCCCCTTATCTTACCGACGACTTCTCAGGGCTTAACAAAATGGCTAGTTCACTGCTTCCACAATGCGATCATCAACTCTGTCTGGTACATTTAATGAGAAATTTGAAGAAGAATTTGAGTCAAAAACTTTACGAAGAATTCGGTAATTTGCTGCAAGAAATTTATTTATCTGGATCGTTCGAAGCTGCGAGCATCAAGCTTAATTCCTTCATCGAAAATAACGTTAAAACCGAAAGCTCTTCCTACGCTAAATATTTAAAAGAGCGGTTAGAAAATTATTTAGCCTTCACGAAATATCCCAACCAGTTAAGGCCAGTAATCCGCTCTACCAATGCCGTTGAAGGCATTAATAATGCCATTGAAATTGCCAGAAGAAACTCAGGTGGCTATTTCCATTCTGAGCGAGAATTGGCAGTAAAAACAAAAATTATTTTTGACAATCTCACTCAAGGGAAGTGGCGAAATCCAATTCCGAGATTCGCGGGAAGCTTGGCTCAAATTAACCAAATTTTTGGGGAGAGGTTTGGGGAGTAGGCTTTATGAAAAAAGCTGGGGAGACACAAGATTTTGTTGCACAATCCCACCTTGCGAAACACCAACATCGCAATCAATTCCCAAAGCGCGATATTGTTCTGCAACAACTTCCAAATCATCAGAAGTTAGAGCGCTATCTTCACTAGCAGCCTTAACAACATCATCTCGAGCAGCAATTTCAGCCGCCTTTTCCTCAAATTCACCCAACTCTTTTTCCATTGCTGCAATTTGATTAACAATGTCCACCGCACCCTCGGCACCTTCCTTATCCGAACTTTCTACCGAAGCTCCACCTTCAGAAAAACCGCGATTTGTTTCTTTTTCATTTTGTCGCCTTTCCAACTCTGCCAATTTTTCTTTCAACGCTTTTATCGCCGAAAAAATACCATCGGATTTCATTTTTTTCTCTGTTGCGCTGAGCATATTTAATTAATTTTTTGCGAGCGGATGATGTTTAAAAACAAGATCGACCAATTTGGAATTTAGAATGTGAGTGTAGATTTCCGTAGTAGCAATATCGGAGTGACCAAGCAATTCCTGCAACACGCGCAAATCCACGCCGCTATTGAGTAAATGCGTAGCGAATGAATGACGAATTACGTGTGGATGAACTTTTTTTGGATCGATTCCAACGCGCGCAGCCAACTCTTTTAACATCTGATGAAAACGCTGGCGAGTGAGATGCGTATCGCTTGTCAAAATTTTTTTATGAATAATTTCTGCGGATTTTTTATTAGCGCGAATAGTACCAACAAAAAGCCATTTTGAATTTTCTTGTCCTAATTTTTTTCGCATCGCCAAATATTCTAACAGCTTTGCGATCGCTGCTTTATTGAGCGGAGCGATTCTTTCTTTCGAACCCTTTCCATTCACAATCATATAATTTCGCAAAGTTTCACCTTCGCTTTGAATCGCCGAAAGTGGCAAAGTTACCAACTCACTAACCCGCAATCCTGCCGCATAAAGCATTTCCAACATGCAGGAAAGTTTGATGCCGAACTCCGATTTATCCAAATTTATTTCGTTAAGCATTTTAAACATTTCGGTTTCGCTTAAAAATTTCGGCAATTTTGCATCGCGCTTCGGAGCTTCTAAATATATGGTCGGATTGCCCTTGATGATATTTTCATTTTCCAGAAATTTATAAAAATTTTTGAGGCAGGAAATTTTTCGCGCCACCGAAGCTGAGCGCAAATTATCTTGATGAAGTTGGTAGAGATAATCCTTGATGAGATCAGAATCAGCTTTTTCTAAAGAGGAATTTTTTTTGCTAATAAACTTGGCGAAGAGCTCTAAATCCTTGCCGTAGGACAAGGTGGTGTTGAGCGATAAACCGTCTTCAACTTTTAATTTTTGTAGAAAATTTTGGATGTAAAAATCATCGGCCATTCAAAAATTGAAAAAAGATTTCTTGGCAAAATCATTTTCTAAACCTCTTTCCCCAGGCACGCAAATATTGACTCTATTTTCAATATTGATCATCACAGTAATATCATTTTGTGGAATTTGCGCTTCATCAAAAATCGCATAAACCATCAGCGCAAACAACGAAACAAGGGCAGTAAAGCCTATCAAATGCTTGATTATAATTGTGAATAGATTGTCGTCTGGATGGTAAAACATTCTCAAAAAAATTACTTAAATGTTAAAAAAATTTCTAACAGCCCTCACTTTAATCATCAGCATTTTTTTTACAGAAAATACTTTTGCTGAAGGATTGGCTTTAATTCGCGATGCCGAAACAGAGAAATTTCTTTTCGATCTTTCCGCGCCAATTTTTAAAAGCGCCGACTTGGATGAAAAAAATATTAAAGTTTATATCATCAATGAAGACAGCATCAACGCCTTTGTTTCCGGCGGTCAGAATGTTTTTATCAATACTGGATTAATCAGAAAATATAATACTCCCGATACTTTGATTGGCGTAATCGCGCACGAAACCGGCCACATCGCCGCCGGACATTTAGCGCGCTCTTCTGAAGGCGCTTCTGATGCTGAAGGTGCGATGTTTTTGAGTTATCTTTTGGGAATAGGAGCAATCCTTGGTGGCTCGCCAGATGCCGGTTCCGCAATCATTATGGGCGGCTCGCAAAGTGCGCAAAGGCTTTACATGAAATTCACCAGAACGCAGGAAGAAGCGGCGGATCAATATGCCATTAAGTATCTCGATAAAATGGCCTATCCCGCGACTGGCCTGGTTTCACTGCTGGAATTTTTTGAAAGTGAGATGATTGGATATCGCGATCAAATTGATGAATATTTGATGTCTCACCCTGTGAGTAAAAAAAGAATTGATGTGATTAAAGAGCGAACGGCCGGCAAAAATTTTTCTGATGCGAAAATAAATCACAAATTACAAAAGCCGATGGATCGAGTGCTGTCAAAGCTTGAGGGCTTTATCGAAACTCCGGATTATTTATTAGAAAAATATCAAAATCGTAGCGATGAAGAAGCGAATTATGTCAAAGCGATTGCGTTTTTCCGTAAAGGAAAACTTGAGGAATCCTTAAAATTATTAGATCCAATCATCGAAAAAAATTCTCAAGATGGATTTTTATTTGAGCTGAAGGGGCAAATTCTTTTTGAGAGCGGCAAAGTTCAGAATTCGATTTTAGCCTACAACCAAGCGATTAAACTAATTCCTGCACAATATAACGGCATGGCAAAAATTGCTTTTGCTTCAGCGGTTTTGGAATTGAAAAGCAATGACGAATATCTTCTCAAGCTTGCAATTTCAAGGTTGGAAAAAGCCAAAAAATATGAAAAAGATAATCCATTTTTATTCAAACAACTAGCCAGCGCATATTCGCGTAGCAATGACGAAGCCAGATCTTTATTGGCTTTAGCTGAGTTTAACTTCCTAATCAGCAATAAAGAAAAATGCCGTAAATACGCCAAAGCCGCCCGCGAAAAATTAGACAAATCCGCTAAAGCTGAATTAATTCGCGCCGACGATTTGCTTGATTTGGCGAAGGAAGATGAGAAGGAGAAGAAGAAAGAATAAATCACCCGTCATCGCTTGCGCGACGCCACCCTCTTTTTACTTAAATTTATTTTTTCTAGGTAAGAAGTTGCAATCGCCAAAGCAATTGTCAAAGAGGGCTCGGACTGAAACCTCCTTTGAAAAAGGATGTGGCTGAGTGCAATCGAAGTCGGAGGATTCATTTAAGGGCATCTCTAAAAATTGTCTTTTCCGGTAATTTTGAGTTTTAACAAATTTGCTCGAGAGCACGTATATCTAATACGCTTACCTTCTCGCAAATTTGTTAAAACTCAAAATTCCTCGAAAAATCCTAATTTTTAGAGGCGCCCT
>CAMCMF010000052.1 GCA_945875865.1 Rhizobium sp. Q54 | reverse complement strand
TTGTTAAAACTCAAAATTCCTCGAAAAATCCTAATTTTTAGAGGCGCCCTAAAGCTTGAAAATGAAGGGCGAAACAATGTTTTTAAAACGTAAGCTTACTCAGCGTAAGTGCGGATTTAAAAACATTGTTTCAACCGCGCAGTTTCAAGCTTTAGGCAAAGTAGACGAATTTCTGATGACGGATCTGGGTTAAATTAAGTTCAGCATTCGTGACAAGATGGACCACGTCATACGACGGGGTGACAACTGTACTTTAAAAATTTCTGACAATTGCTAACTGCTAATTCCCCATGATTCACTCCCTCGTCGAATTTTTGATTAACTTCATCAGCCAAATCGGTTATTTTGGAATTTTTATTGGCATGTTTTTGGAAAGTACTTTGGTTCCACTTCCCAGCGAGTTGATTATGATTCCGGCTGGAATGGCTGCGCAGCAAGGCTTGATGAATATTTATCTGGTTATTTTTGTTGGAGTTTTGGGGAATATTTTGGGTGCGGTTTTTAGTTATTATCTTGCTGTTTTTGTTGGTCGCAAAGTTCTTCTTCGCATCGGAAAATATTTTTTCATCAAAGCTGAAACCATTATTCACATCGAAAATTTTTTCAAAAATCACGGACCAATTTCAATTTTTTTAGGCCGACTTTTACCGGGTTTCCGTCACTTCATTTCGCTTCCCGCCGGCATTGCAAAAATGGACATGCGTCTTTTTTTAATCTACACCACAGCCGGCTCTACGATTTGGGATATTGTTCTAACTGCTTTGGGATTTTTTATTGGTCAGAATCAGGAATTAATTGAGAAAAATCTTCATGGAATCATCGCAGCTGTAGTGTTGATTTGTGTGGTGATTTTGGTAGGTTATGTTTTTTATAAAAAGAGAATCACCCGTCATCGCTAACGCGATGCCACCCTCTTTTTCAAAGAGGGTTCAGATCTCAACCTCCTTTGAAAAGAAGCGCAGCGCAGGGTCGGAGGATTTATCCATTACATATTTTTAAATCCGACGCGGAAATAAGCGTAGCCAGTTGTCACAGTCAAAACAGCAGCAAGCGAGAAAAGAATTTTCGCAATCGTCACAATTGCACTGATGATTAAAAATTTAATTTCTATTTCGAGAAAGCCCCCGATCCAATAATAGAGCGCATAGGAAGAGCCATTTTCGCCCAGCAATAATCCACCAATCGCAAACATTTGCACCGCAGTTTTATATTTTGCCAACTTGCTCACTGGAACTGAAACATGAATTTCAGCTAAAAATTCGCGCAGACCGGAGACTAAAACTTCGCGACAAATGATGATCAAACCTGGGTAAAGAATCCACGGATTATTGGGATTAAAACGAATCAGCATCACAATCGCGACGATGACGAGAAGCTTGTCAGCAATTGGATCAAGGCATTTTCCGAAATTTGATTGCGCCTTCATTGAGCGCGCAAAATAGCCGTCAAAATAATCGGTAATTGCTGCAATTCCAAAAAGCCCAGCACAAACAAGATTGGAAATCATTCCCGGAATGTAAAAAGCAGCGATCAACATCGGGATGATGATGAGGCGAAGAGTTGTGAGAAAGTTTGGCAGTTGTTTCATTTTAATTAGCGACATTTGGCAATTTTTTTCCGACTGTTTCTATTTTCATTTTAGCCTCTTCCAGCCTTTTATTACAATGCTCCTTCAACACACTTCCTTCTTCATAAAGATCAATCATCGAATCAAGATTTATTTTTTGTGAAGATAAAATTTCGACGATTTCCTCTAAGCGCAACATCGCTTCTTCGAAATTCATTTTAGCGATTTTTTTTTCAAAATTTTTTTTGGAATTCATTTTATTGTATCGAATAAAGGAGTTGCTTCGCCTATTTTATCAGTGAGGCGAATGGGGTATTGGTCAGAGAAGCAAGCGTCGCAATATTGCGGATTTTCGTCATTGCGTTTGCTGTTAGTGATGGCGCGGTAAAGACCGTTAATTGAGATGTAGCCGAGATAATCAACGCCGATCATGTTTTTAATTTCATCACAAGACATGTGCGAAGCGATGAGATCTTTTTTATCTGGAGTATCAACGCCGTAAAAACATGGCGAAATTGTTGGGGGACTGGCGATTAGCATGTGAACTTCTTTGGCGCCGGCATCGCGAATCATTTGTACAATTTTTTTCGAAGTGGTTCCGCGCACGATGCTGTCATCAACCAAAATTACTCTTTTGCCTTTGATCACCGAGATATTGGCATTGTGTTTTAACTTCACGCCGAAGTGACGAATTTTATCAGTTGGCTCGATGAAAGTTCTGCCAACGTAATGATTGCGGATGATGCCGAGTTCAAAAGGAATTCCTGATTGCATGGCATATCCAATTGCCGCCGGAACGCCGGAATCAGGGATTGGAACTACCACATCAGCATCAATTTTAATTTCATGCGCTAGTTCAATTCCGATATTTTTGCGCATTTCGTAAACATTTTTTCCTTCGATCAAACTGTCGGGACGCGAGAAATAAACATATTCGAAAATGCAAAATTTTGACGGTTTTTTGTCGAAGGGCTGACAAGATTTTATACCTTCGCTAGTGATTGAAATCAATTCGCCATGGGCAATATCGCGCTCAAATTTTGCACCAATAATATCGAAAGCGCAGCTTTCTGAAGCTACCACATAAGTATCGCCAAGTCTGCCTAAGGAAAGAGGGCGAACGCCGTAAGGATCACGTAGCGCAATGATGCCATCCTTGTGAATTATCACCAAAGAAAATGCCCCTTCGATTTGCGCCGCAGCATCAATAATTTTTTCTTGCAGAGTTGCTTTTTGGCTTAAAGCGATGAGGTGAATGATGACTTCGGTATCCATCGTTGAATGAAAAATCGCGCCGCGATTAATCAAGTTTTTACGCAATTTAACCGCGTTAGTAAGATTGCCGTTGTGAGCAAGTGCCAAAAATCCCAAACTCAATTCCGCATAAATCGGCTGAAAATTTCGCGCAGTTTTTTTACCAGCAGTTGAATAACGAACGTGACCAATCGCAGAATTTCCTTCCAGTTTTTTTACAACATCAGCAGCGGTAAAATTATCCGCCACTAATCCATCAGCAAAATGCACCGAATAATTTTCACCCGACATCGAAACAATTCCCGCCGCTTCTTGTCCGCGATGTTGCAGCGCGTGAAGACCAAGCGCGGTGTTTACGGCAGCGTCTGGGGAGCCGTAGATGGCAAAGATTCCGCATTCTTCGTGAAGTTCGTCGAGCATATTTATTTAACCGAATCGTAGTTGGAGCGGGACATGAGATATTTGTAAACGATCAAATTTTCCATGATTCGTTGTACATAATTTCTGGTTTCAGAGTAAGTAATGAGTTCGATCCAATCAACCACTTTGTCGATGTCCTTTTCATTACGAGGATCGTAAAATTCATTGATCCAACGCTGTGTGGCATTTGGTCCGGCGTTGTAGGAAGCAATCGCCAGCATTTCTGAGCCATCAAAACGATCAATTAATTTTTTAATGTAAAAGGAGCCGAGGCGCACATTGTAGTTAATGTCGGTAGCAAGCTTGTGTTTGTCGTAAGGAATATTCATTTCCTTGGCGACAAGTTTAGCGGTTGCTGGCATCAATTGCATAAAGCCTAACGCGCCGACTTGACTCACTGCCGTTGGAGCAAAACCGCTTTCTTGCTTGATGATTGCATGCACTAACGGCGCATATTCATCATTGGAAACTTCGCTCACAATTTGAAATTTATCCTTGATGAAAAAAACATTTTTCTTTGCTGCAAAACGAGAAATTCTGGCATCCATTTGACGATCGCCAAGCTCGTTAACAATTTTCATCACCACCGCAACCTGCCCTTCAGTTGGCGAGTTAGTTACAATCCATTCGAAAATTTTTGTCGCCGCAGCTTTATCGCCAATCAGAGTAAGCAAATAAGCCACTTGCGCTGCGCGTGATTCAGAAATTTTTACCATATCACGAACGGTGATTTCTGGATCTTTCGGTAAAATAATATCACCTTGCGAACCAACTGGATCAATGGCGCGATGTTTGTGAATTGCTAATTGTCCGTAAAAGAAAATCGGATATTTCGCCGCTACTTTATACCATTCAACTGCTAGCGGTTTATTTCCTAAAGCCTCCGAAGCCATGCCCAGCCAATATGCACCGCGTGATATCGTTACTGGTTGTGAAACATTATCGTAAAGAGTTTTAAAATGATCGTAAGCAATTTTTGGCTCATCGGTAAAGCGCAGAGCAAGCCATCCTGCCGTCCATTCCGCTTCCCAAAAATCGGCTGAAGTTTTTGGCAAGCTATGATGTGCCATCAACTTGTAAGCAATTTTATATTTTTTCTGCTTGATCATCTCACGAGTATAAAGCTTGCGCAAGCTCCACCACTTTTCAGAAAAAACTGATTGTTCCGGCAAAGCAAGCATCAGCTCAATCAAATCATCAGCCTTGTCTCGCGCTTTATACCACAAAATTCGGCGATAAATTAAACCTTCATTCGCTCTTAATTTGCGCGGCACGGAAAGAATAATTTTATCAATAAATTTTGGCGAATTTTGCAATTCCATCACCGCCTTAAATAACAAAACATAATCCTCATTTACCAAATGCATTATGCGCTTGGCATCGTCATTTCTGTTTTCAAACAATAAACGATTGATGCGATTAACGTGATCAATTTCAGCAAGCTGCTGAGCATATTTTGTTAGAAAACTTTTCTCTTCTTCAAAAGAAAAATTTTCCTTCATCCAAATTTTTGAAATTAAATTTTGAATATTTTTACGCTCTTTATCCTGATCTTCCCGCGTTAATTTAGCGCGCTGCAAAGCATCAATTTTTGATTTCAAAACATAGACTTTTGATTCGGTGGCAACTGCGGGAATATTGTTAAAATATTGTTCAGTTGCTTGATAAGAAATGTCATTTGCGACCGCTATTTTTTCAACATTACGCCTAATGCTGGCAATAGTTGGATAGAATGGATTGTCTAAAGCAAAGCGTGAAATATCGCTGAAAGAAGCGGTTTCGGGATCAAGTTTTCCCGCAAATTTTTTCGCCAAAACCATGTCGATTACAGCATCAGTAAGAAAATTTTTATCAGAAGAATTTGTTTTATCTGTTGCGCTGCTATCTTGCAACTGACGCGCCAAACGCATAGCTTCATCGTAGTTTCCACTATCCAACAAGAGATTGATTTTTTTTATTGATTCGAGATCAGAAAGAGAAACGGCATACCATAATTTTTGTGAGATGGGAGCGATGGGAGCTTTAGCCAAAGCGCTTCCGCAACTTAAGAAAAAAACAGCAGCAAATAGAAGTTGAATTTTAGTAAAAATCTTTGGCACTTTTTTGGGAGAAATATTGAGATAAGTTTTGGCGATTATCCTTAAAAAGATAAATTTGGTTCTCTTAAGGGCGCCTCTAAAAATTAGGATTTTTCGAGGAATTTTGAGTTTTAACAAATTTGCGAGAAGGTAAGCGTATTAGATATACGTGCTCTCGAGCAAATTTGTTAAAACTCAAAATTACCGGAAAAGACAATTTTTAGAGATGCCC
>CAMCMF010000051.1 GCA_945875865.1 Rhizobium sp. Q54 | reverse complement strand
TCGAGAGCAACCTGTTTTTTAAAAGATGGACTGTAATTATTCTTCTGACCTTTTGGCATTTTTTACTCCTAAAAATATTGGGGAAATATTTAAAAAGAGAACTCTAAATTGGGGGAAATGGTGTCTAGTTTTTGGGGGTCATAATATGTGAACATCCCATCCAGCCTTCAAAAGACGCTTATCTATGATTTCTTGTCTTGTTTTTGCTTCAGTGATTTTAGTCATGTGACAAACCTCTTATTTTTCCTTCACAAATCTCTTTGGTTAACTTCAGAAGTTTTTGCACATCCTTGGCCAAAATCCCCAAATCTTCTTTTGAAATACGATAGCTTGGATCATATCTTCCGCCAATATAGGCATAGTCTAGAAGCTTGAAACGATCTTTTTCTTTTTGAGTTTTTTTAGGAAATAAATTTGCCAATTCTGAATGATGCTTAGCCGCTGTGCGACCTAATATTCCAAGATAGTGTTCTTGCGGATTGTAGTTGGTAAAAACCAAAAGAATGGTTTTATAAGAATGCTCTGCGGCCTGATGAAGATTAAAGGCTGAACTTTTATAATCTTTTTCGTCCAAATAAAAGCCATATCCTTTGAGAAAAGCCTGCGCTCTATCAAACCAATGTTCAAAGTAATCTTTGGCAATTCTCTGCTTCTCTTCTGGCTTTAATTTTCTCTTATTGGCGAGTTTATATTTTTTGGAATCGTAAAGAATGACACCTTCTTTTTTGATGTCAGTGAAGAGGTATTGCCCTTCAGCAAGGCTTATATTTAGACTTTGAATATCGTGAGCTATTACTCTAACTGGAGCACTTAATTTCAATTTTTCTGCACCACTCCAGGAAACAAATTCATCTGTGGTTTCTTTTTTTTCAGTTACAACTAGTACATCATAATCAGAAATATGACCGGTTTTCTGTTGCGGTTTTAAATCTTTCTTTTCTTTGTAATCACCGCGCGCGTAAGAGCCAAAAAGAATAATCTTCTCAACATCTTTACAGGTTTTATGAATTGCAGAAACGATCTTTTGCAATTCTTCCTGTTTATTTTCTGGCAAATATTTAAGCGATTTTTTCATATTTTTATCATCAAATTAATATGCGATATCGTGTAAGATTTTTAAGAAATTTCATACACCACACCTCGTCCTTTGCCGAAAGTTTTAATCTTTTTCATCTCAATCAAATCGCGCAATTTTGCTTTCAAAGTGCTGCGGTTAGCCTCCGTGAGTCTTTGAATATCAGAGATTGCCAGGCGTTTATGATTTTTAAGAACCTTCAAAATTTCTAAATGTAGTTCACCAAAATTTTCCTGCAGGATTTTTTCAGCTTTGACCTTTTTCTCTAAGTTATCTTTTTGCTTCTTGAGTGATTTTAAGAAAAACAAAATCCAGTTTTCGAATTTGATTTTTTTGGTTTCCAAAGTGGTTTGGCAGTCGCGCAGATTTTTGTAGTAGAGGTCTTTGTTATCTTCGATGATGCTTTCAAGAGAGCTATATTGGATGTAGCCGTAGCCAAGCTTTAGTAAAAGCAAATTGGTAAGGATTCTGGATAACCTTCCATTTCCATCTTGGAATGGGTGAATCGCCAAAAAAACTACGATAAAAATTCCGGTAGTGATCAGGGGGTGAGTTGATTTCAGTTCAAAAGCCTTGTTGGTCCATTCCAGTAAATCGACCATTTTCATTGGCGTTTCAAATGGTGTGGCGGTTTTGAAAACAATACCGATTTCTTTGCCTGACGCATCAAAAGCTACGACATGGTTATCGAGCTTTTTATATTCGCCGCGATGACGAATATCTTTTGAGCTGTGCTTCAGAAGAACGGAATGCAGTTGCTTAAGGTGATTTTCGGTTATCTTTAGGTCTTCAAAACTATCCAAAATCAAATCCATTACATCGGAATAACCAGCTACTTCCTCTTCGTCTCTGCTTTTAAAAGATGTTTTTTTTATGTTGGAGAGAAGGGTTTCAACTTGCGCATCAGTCAATTTAACGCCTTCAATGCGCGTACTTGAGGCGATAGATTCAATGGTTGCCGATTTTTTAAGCATCTTCAAGCGATCAGGTGAAAGCGTGTTAATTGCCTGCCATCTGCCTTTAAACTCATCAATTTCGCTGATGAGGTTCAATATCTCGTTGGTAATAGTGACTTGGTAGTCGGTCATAAAATAGCTTTGCTTAAAGTTAAATATCGCAAACGCATTCTAAACCAACAATCACTTAATGTCCATAAAAATGTCCAATTATGTCTAATTTATTGTAGCGGGTAAGATTCGAACTCACGGAAAAACCCTTTCGATTTTTCGCAAAGTGTATGAGGTGAAAGCATCTGATTTTTATCGAACTTTTCGGTATGGATGAAAATGGCTTTGGAGCCTTTATTTTACTGGTTCCAAAAAACTACGACTAAGTTCGCAAACCGACTCCCATCCACCGCCATACATACCTTTGCGAACCGAATCTCACATAGGTTTTAGCATATTTTACTACCCCCATTGAAGCCCTGTGTTTGCGGCTTCTCCCAGCTTTTTGATTTTCATTTCACGCTTACCTTCTTCTCTCTCGTCAGCAAAATTTTCTGCATTTTTAGAGCAATTCTCTCTCTGTTTCTCCGCTTCACGTTTACCTTTTTGAAAAAGGTAGATGTCGATAAATGCTGGTCTCGTAGCTTTTTCATCGAACTTCAAGGGATGCTACCTCAAGTGATGTTTCCGACTTTTTTGCGAACTTGTCGCATCTTTTTATTTGGTGCAGAAGCCTTATCTCAATAGCTTCAGATTAAAATTCTTCGATGAGTTCTTGAGAAGAGTCCTTCCTAAATAAAAACACTAAAAACTCGCAAGAAATAAAAATGATGATAATTACTATCAAACTTCTTGTTTATTAAATGATGATAGTGATAATCACTATGATGAATTCCTGATCAAAATTCTCAGATGCCTTTGGTCAACGGTGTCCAGCTAACATTAAAAACCTCCCTAAAATTTAAAGTTTTCAAAGCCATGAGTCCTCAAAGAGATTTTTTTGGCAAAAATTTTCTTAGAATTTCTGCCATAACCTTTTTTGCAGCTTTTTCTGCAAAAGCCGATGAACCAGTTTTCGGTTATATTTATACAACCGATTTAAACCCCAAAGGTACTACACAATTTGAACAAAAGATTGATGATCGTTATGGTCAGGCTCACGGCAATTATAATAACGTCAAAATGCAGTCTGAGATAGAGCATGGTGTAACTGATGATTTTCAGGCCGCTCTGTATATCAATTACAGCTTCCTCAATGCCAAGAAAAACAGCGTAAATAGTACGACCGAAGGCATAGATATTCCTGCTAGTCACAATCCAGATAATTCTTTCCACGCTACGCGTTACGACTCATTTTCAATCGAGTTGATCAAAAGAGTATTAAGTCCATACAAAGATCGAATCGGTTTAGCATTTTATTTTGAACCAACACTTGGTCCACGCGAAAGAGAGTTGGAAGGAAAAATAATTTTACACAAAAACTTCTTCGATGACCAATTGATTACAGCGGCAAATATCACGGTTTCTTATGAACAAGAAAAAGTAAGTACCATATTTGATACTCAACCAGGAGATGATGATTATCAGAAGGCACGCTGGGAAAAGGCAGCAATGCTTGATTTTACAGCCGGCGCTTCATACCGATTCATTCCAAACTGGTTCTTCGGCGTTGAATATCGCAACCACAATGAATTTGGTGGAACCTGGAGAATGAGTCGCGCCACTCAAGAACATACCGCGCATTTTCTTGGACCGGTTCTGCATTACGGCGGCAGAAAATTTTTCGCTACTTTAGCTTTCAGATATCAAATTGGTGCCAATGCATTTGGTGAACAAAAAGCTGAAACAAGAGGTGGAAAAGTTTACGGCGATGAGCATACTAAGATTGATGGAATTCGTCTGATACTTGGTTATCCATTTTAATTTTTTTTAATATTTTTTTTTAAAACTTATGTCTTCTCAAATCAAATGGACTCTAGTTCCAATATTAACATTAGCCCCAACAGCTATCGTTATTCAGAGCGCTTATGCCACTGTTTATTTTAATGAGCAGCAAGCGCAGCAGGCAATTTTTGGCAATGCAAAAATGACCAAAGATTTTATCACGGTAACTGATGAGCAAGCCAAAGAAATCAAACAGAAATCCGGCATGGATGTGCGTCACAAAGAAATAAAAATTTGGGATGCGCAGGGTGGAGGAAAATTTTTTATTGATGAAGTTATTGGCAAACATGAATATATTACTTACGCTATCGGCATCAACAAAGACGGCACTGTAAAAGGAATCGAAATCATGAATTACAACGAAACTTATGGTTATCAAATTCGCGAAAAATCATGGCGCGATCAGTTTGTTGGAAAAAATAGTTCAGCAAATTTAAAGCTTGATGGTGACATTGAAAATATTAGCGGAGCCACAATGTCATGCAAACATATTACTGAAGGCGTAAGACGGGTTTTAACAACTTATGACTTACTCTTCAAAAAATGATAAAACGTTGCCAGCCATTACTTGGAACTTTCGTTGAAATAAAAATTCCCCAAGAAAATTCTACCGGATATGTGGCTGTTGAAGAAGCATTTCAAGAGGTGCAGGAAGTTCACAATTTGATGAGTTTTTTTGATGAGAAAAGTGAAGTTTCGCTGCTTAATCGTGAAGCACACCAGCGCCCAATTGCTGTAAGTTCACAGCTTTTTGAAGTTCTAACTTTGGCTCAGAAAATTTCCAAAATTAGCGACAGGATTTTTGACATCACGCTACATCGTAGCACGCCAAATTCTTCTTTTGCTGATATCGAATTATCTGAGAAATTTTTAGTAAAATTCAAATGTCCCTTGCAAATTGATCTTGGCGGAATCGCTAAAGGATATGCAGTTGATCAAGCGGCGCAAACCTTAGAAAATTATGGCATCACCGATTACATCATTAACGCTGGCGGTGATTTGCGCGTTGGAAAATCAGCACAAAAAATCAGCATCAGAAATCCACAAAATCTCGGCACCTCAATTTGCGAAACTGAGATTTGTAATGGTGCGCTGGCAACAAGTGCCGGATATTTTTCTCATCAAGAAATTAACGGAAAAAAAGTTTATCCGATTTATCAGCCACGCTCTGGAGCGCTCGAATACAGAGACGAAAGCGTTTCAGTTTTTGCAAAAAATTGTGTAATTGCCGATGCTCTCACCAAAATCGTCGCCATAAAAAAAGAAGATTCTGCGGAAATTTTAGCGCAGTTTGATGCGCAAGCGATGCTGGTTTTGCCTTCAAATCAAGTCATATTTATCAATCAATGAAGCTAACTTTTATTCAAAGATTATTTACTCATCTGACATTTTTTACTCTGCTTTTTAGCGGAATAATTTGGCTGATCTTTGAGTTTAAAAATCCCGAAGAATTTCGTGACATAATGGTTTATAGCCTGCGTTTACATGGTGCAGCATCATTCGGATTTTTGATCGTATTTGGAATGGTGCTGGCAACTCATGTTTCTTTCAACTGGCAAGTCAAAAAAAATCGCCGCATTTCTGGAATAATTTTAACAAGTTTTTTTACGATTTTAATCGTCAGTGGCTATCTTTTATATTATCTGGGAGATGAAGAAATTCGTGCATTTACAAGCTATCTTCATTGGATCATTGGAATTTTTTGCGGCGCAGTTTTTATGACTCATTTTTTAATAAAATCTAAAAAACGAAGACCCAAAACAACTGCAAAAAAAATTCATATCAATTCTATTCATGTGTGAATGATATGAAGAACAAAATATTTAACTTGGTACACCACAATTTTCTATTGGCTATTCTTTTATGCTACACTGCCGGAGCCTTATTTCCTAGGCCTGGAATACTTATCAGTAAAATACATTTCGGAATTATAGGTGATGAGAATAGCTCATTAAAATTATCCATCCCCTTCATCATGATCTCACTGCTTTTGTTCAACTCAGCACTTGGCATCAAACAAAGCGAATTAAAAAATTTGAAGCAGCATCCGGCAGCTTTAATCTGGGGATTGATTCTGAATTTTTCCATTCCGTTGCTGGTAATTTTGACAGTGTCTCTGACTATGACATGGTGGCATGATCATGATGAATTACAAAACATCCTGGTTGGTTTGGCATTAATCGGAGCCATGCCAATCGCTGCGTCATCCACGGCTTGGACGCAAAAAGGAAATGGCAATCTCGCTTTAAGTTTGGGATTAATTTTGGCTTCGACGATATTGAGTCCGTTAACTACTCCAATCGCGCTGCATTTTTCCGGAAATTTAACTAGCGGAGGTTTGAAGTGACCCCCTCAAGCCAGACAGAAATTTCTGCCGGATAGAGTTCTTTTTTTAAAAAAGATGGAACAAATTCAGAAGTAATTTTTGGATAATTTCTAACTATTTTTAAGTTAAATTTACCCTAAAAATCACCTCTAGAATTTGC
>CAMCMF010000050.1 GCA_945875865.1 Rhizobium sp. Q54 | reverse complement strand
ATCAATCCCCACGCCGCTGAAAGCGCCATGTTGCCGAGCTTTTTTAGTCATAATTTCTCCGTCAATTTAAATTAAAATTAGCTGAAGAAGAATGAGCTAACGCTCATTTTCTTTCAGCTTTTAATTGACACGGAATTGGGGACGCTCTGTTCCATAAACTTTTTTATCTCACTTAATTTCTTATTATATTTACCGTTATGGTTTATGGAATGAACCTGACCCCTTTCTCTGACCCCTTTCTGACGTTTTATTTTACCGAATTTCTTTCTTGATACTCTTCTTCTCGCTCTTGCAAAACAGGTGTCGGAAAACAAGAAATACCACTATTGGCTTTTCCTTCTAAAGAAACACAACTATAGCCAGTTCCCGTAACTTCACACACATCATAATTTGCATATCCCATTGGATTTGATTGATGATGACATTTTCCACTAACAGCAAAAGACTGGATGGGAAATAGCAGCAAAATTAACAATAATTTTTTCATATTAAATTTATCCATTAATAGCGTTTGTGCCGTGATTATTAATCCGACAATTAACATTATGAGGCTGTTGTAAATCAAAATTCATCACATCTTCAAGCTTGTCAGTTCGTAACATGCACGCCTTTCGACACCTTTTATTTTATTCTGCGAAAAACTGAAATATCAAAAATAACTTGCGGAAATAAATCTTTGGGATCTTTACTGATAAAGAGGAAGTAAAAACGAACGACAATTCGAAAAAATAAAAAGTTAAATAGGAAGCTGCTAATTCGCTAACTTGAAGATAAAATAATAGACCCCTTGCGAAACGATTTCATAAATCCCTCAACCTTTTAAATTACTCACAAATTTTTCCATATCAGCCTCAAACTTGAAAAGGGGTCAGCAGAAATCTGGGGACGGTATGGGGCTGTTGCAAATCAAAAGTTTCTAAGAAGTTTTTGTGATTCTAATTTTTTTGAAAGGTAAGCGTACCAAGATGTACGAGCGTTTCAAAAAATTAGAATTGTGAAAAATTCGACAAAAATTTTGATTTGCAACAGCCCCATACCGTCCCCAGATTTTTTTTGATTCTACTTCCTTCGGAATTTGATACCTTTGTTTTTACTCCAAAATCCAATCCTGCGCTTTTTCGATTTCGTTATATTTAAAAGTTTTTATTTTTGGATGAACTCTTCCGCGTCCAATTCGCGCCACAATTTTGGTAAAAAATCCTCCCATTGAAAGTGCGGCTTTTTTGAATTTGTGATGATTATTGCTGGCGAAATTTAAATATTCGGCACGGTTTTCAACGCTAGTCCAATAAGGAAACTTTTTAGCATTGATGATAATTCCTTCAAACTCACCACGCGTTGAGAAATATGGATCTATGATGCTAGCAATAGTTTTAAAATCATCTGCGGTAAAAGGATTTACTACATCGAGCAAAAGCACGCCATTATGTTCATCAAACTGACAGAATAAATCATTTCTGGTTTTTAATTCTTTAAAAATAATCTGAGGATGATTTTCTTTGTTCATTTGAATTCCTGTAAATGAATTTTTTAAAAAAGAGGGTAGATATACCGAAACTGATTCAAGAACCCGAACTCAAAAATAAAGAGTCGGTATACGGGGTTCCCCGCAAGGCGGGGCGTTGCACGTGCGACGAAAAAAATTTAAAATATACCAATTCGACTTCAAGGCATCTCAAAAAATCCTAATTTTTAGAGGCGCCCTTCAAGAAGCCGAATGGGCATAGTTCGCATTTTCAAATAAGCTAAATAATTTAGATTCAATTTTTTTCCAAAATTCTCATTCAATGAATATTTTAAAACTTCCAAAATTAAAAATTTCGCACACAGCATTCTCCGTGCTTTACAGCATATTACTCTGCGCGATGTGCAACGCTTTAAATTTCGAGAAAATCACCAAATGGTTTTACCTCAAGGATAGCTTAGATTATCTAACTCTCGCTGCATTTTTAGCCATCGGATGCTGTCTTTTCATCGCACTATTTACCTTATTTGCGCATCGCCACAGCATCAAACCTCTAGCAATTATTTTTGTAATATTAGGCACAGCAGCAACTTATTTCGCAGCAAAATATGGTGTAGTGATCGATCGCAGCATGATCATGAACACAATAAACACCGATGCTGGAGAGGTGCATGGATTGCTATCAATACATATGCTGCCTTATTTTTTCTTCATGATTTTGCTGCCAATTTTGGTGATATTATCGCTGCAGATAACATTTGAAAAACCAAAAAAATATTTACTCGCCTCACTCAAATTAATCATCCTAGTTTTGGTGATTGGAATAGTATCATTATATGCAAGATTTGACGGGGTGCAGCGCGCTACAAACCTGTCGCGGAAATATATAATTCATGGGTTCATTCCACTAAACTACATACAAAGTTTTGGCAGCATCATTCAACATTCCGTTGGATCTTACAAAGTTAAACACGCAAAAAAAATTGAAATTTCTGGCCATATTTCCGCGCCTGGAAATTTGATAATTGTGCTCGCGGTTGGCGAGACATCGCGACAAAAAAACTTCAGTCTCTACGGCTATAAAGGACAAAATACTAATCCAATTTTAGCAAAAGAAAAAAATCTTCATCTGCTCAACGGCAAGGCCCGCATTGGTTCAACGCTTTATGCCTTACCAGAAATTTTAGTGAAAAAAGATATTCCGCTGCCAGCAATTACTTCCAAACTTGGCATCAATACTTCCTGCTACGTTAACTACACACTTTATGGAATATGCGATTCAATTGGTGAAATAAAAGTTTCAAATTGCGGGCATGGTGGCACTTGTTATGATGAAGATGTTTTGCCTTTGCTGAGCGAAAATCTAAAAACTTATTCTTCGGGCTATCGCTTGGTGATATTGCATCTCGGTGGCGGAAGCCACGGCCCGAGCTATCATGAAAGATATCCCGCAGAATTTCAAAAATTCCAACCGATGTGTTTCGATGCTGATGTCGTAAATCACTGCACGCTTGAACAACTCTATAATTCCTACGACAACACCATTCTCTACGTCGATCACGTGCTTGGTAAAATCATCCACAAACTTGATAAATCAAAACTGCCTTATGTTTTTATTTATCTTTCCGATCATGGCGAATCATTGATGGAAAATGGTCGCATATTTCATGGCATGCCGCCAGGAATTCCATTGCCCGATGAGCAAGCGCAAATTCCTTTGATAGTAAAATCTTCAATAGCAATTTCGGTGGTGAAGCGCGCGGAATATGGTCAGCAAGATGTGTTTGATACGGTGCTAGATCTCTTTTCAATTGAAACTGACATTGGCGACAAGGATAAAAGTTTTATCAAAAAACAAAAATGATAAGACTTAATCGCACTCTCAAAAAAATTTTTTGGATCACATTAATCACCTCACTGGTTTTTATTTTGGTGTTTTTTTTGATTCAGAAAAGCTCAAAAGAATTAGATCGAAACAGAATCGCCTTGATTGATAGTATCGGAAATAACCACATATTTCGCGGCAATAATCCACTACTCACAAAAAATGGAAAAAAGATTTTTGCCTATGAGGAGCTGACCTCATATTTTAACGACATATTGCAGCAACAAGGTCTAGAGCCTCTCAGTGATTATTATTTGATCGATTTAAGCCTGCTTGATCTCGATCAATATTATGAAATTAACGAAGAGAATAAATTTTTTATCGAACATCCTGAATATGGCATGGTAATAAATATTTCCACTTTATCTCCCCACTTATTGGCAAAAGAAAATTCTCCAAATTCCAACTTCATTACCACCGCTCTTGCAAAGCGTTACAATTTATGGATCAATGACACCTTGGAAAAAGCGCATAATATCGCAGCAAATAAAACAGATAGACCAACCGTCGTCTACATACATTGTGATTCTGGGCGCGATAGAACTGGCTTGATGGCAGCGAGTTACAAGTTGTTATTTAAAAATATGAATTTGGTAAAAGTAAGATTAGAAAATATAGCCGAGGTCGGCCGAAATAGCAGAAAATCATATAATGGCGCCATCAACTCATACTGCTTATATGTCAAAGAAGGCTACAAAAAATCTGATGATTATTGCGACCAAAATTGATCTTGGCGATTAGGATTTTTCGAGATGCCCTCTCCCTTGTCACCACGTCGCATGACGGGGTCCATCTTTTTAAAATTAGAAATTCAGGATACTTTGCCTAAAGCTTGAAAATGAAGGGCGAAACAATGTTTTTAAAACGTAAGCTTACTCAGCGTAAGTGCAGATTTAAAAACAATGTTTCGCCTATCCTAGATTTCTAATGACGGATCTGGGTTTAACCCAGATCCGTCATTAGAAATCTACATAATTCGCCTTAGCCAAGAAAATACGCGGTTGAATCAGAATTTTTTAGTGCGCACTTATCAAGTGATAAGCTTACGCCTAAAAAATCCCGCTTCGCCCTTTATTTTCTCGGCTAAGCCAAATTCTGTTAAATTTCTAATGACGGATCTGGGTTTAACATTTTTTTATATTCTTTCCACTGCGGCAAAAACTGATCCATGTAACCAAAAAATTTTGCATCATGCTTTCGCGCCAGCAAATGTACCATCTCATGAACCACGATATGCTCCAAACATTCCAGCGGACTTTTTGCTAATTCCAAATTTATCCAAATTCTTTTAGCGCGCGGATTACAAGTTCCCCAACGAGTTTTCATTTTTTTTACACCGAGTTCTTTCACCTCAACTTTCATTTCCACTTCAAATTTCCGAATCATCTGCGCAGCAATTTCTTTCAAACGAAGCCGATAAAATTCCTGCAGCACTAGTTGTTTTTGTTTTTTACTAGCTCGAGGTCTGACTTGCAAAATCAAGGTCTCATTCGCAATTTTTACATGCGGTTTTTTATTTACTTCGATCACTTCCAACAAATATTTTTGTCCAAAAAAATAGTGACTCTCACCAGTTTTATATTCTTGCGGCGCTTGCCATTTTCGAGAAAGAATTTTGCTTTGCTGCTCTTTAATCCAACTAAGTTTTGAAGAAATAAAGTTGCGAATTTTTTCCAAATTCATTCTCCGCGGCGCTGAAACTCTAACTCGCCCCAAAGGTGGATAAATTCTGATGTGAATATTTTTGATGTTTTTCAACAACAACTCTACAACAATATTTTCTAAATTTACCGGTGGCATTATTATAAATTTAACTGAGATTTTTTGGTTAAGGGGCATCTCTAAAAAAATTAACCAAACTTAAAAAAATTATGAAAATTTCAATTTATCAAGCGCTAATTCCGGTTGCAATTCGCCAATTAGAAAATCTCTCAAATATTTTAAACAAAGCCAGCGCGCATGCTGTAGCAAAAAAAATTGATGAAAGCGTTTTCATAAATGCACGTTTATTTCCTGATATGCTTCCATTATCACGCCAAGTACAAATCGCCTGCGACGCCGCAAAAGCTGGAGCTGCCAGACTTGCCGAAATCGAAATTCCATCTCATCTTGACAGCGAAACCACCTTTGCGCAACTACAAGAACGCATCCAAAAAACCATCGCATTTTTGCAAACTATCACTCCGGCACAAATTGATGATAAGGAAGATTTGAAAATTAGCTACGTGCAACGAAACAAAGAAAACAACTTCATCGGCCTGCCTTATTTACAAAATTGGGTTTTGCCGAATTTGTTTTTTCACATCACGACAACTTACGCAATTCTAAGACATAATGGCGTGGAAATTGGGAAGAAGGATTATTTGGGGAGTTTGTAAATTTTTCCAAAACTAAAAAATAAAAATGGCGTCGCTTCAGAAATTGAAACGACGCCATTTTGTGTTCTAACCAAAAGTATAGGTAAGTTAATTACCTATTAGGTGTTCCTAAAGTTTTTGCAGTAACAGTGGGAACAACGCTAGAAGCAGCTTGTTTTGTCACTGTAGGCTTTGGTGGTGGTGCTGCGGTAACTCTCTCATTAGCTAGAGTAGCAAGATCTATTGCCGTAGTTTTGCCAGGAACTACTGCAATTTTATTTGGACCATTGTCCACCTCAGCAGCCTGCACTTTATTCCCCGGAAAAGTTCTGGAAACCTTTCCCTCACGTTTCTCGCGACTCATTTCTGATGCATTTGTTATTTTAATCGTTGCTGGGCCTTGATGAGCATTGCCAGAAACAGGCGTTATGTCACCATTCGTAGGCATTGGTTTGCTAGAATCATTTGTAAGCACAATAGACCCCTTGCGAAACACTACCAACCATCTCAACTCCACTAAATTTCCGTAACAACGCAAAAATTTCATGAGCCTAAACTTCTCCAAACTTTCTAAATCTCCAAAAAACTTCCTGCATTTAACGGGAGTAAAGATTGAGGAATTTAGAGAATTGGTAGAAAGGATGAAGCTAGAATGGGAGCTGATTCAAGAGTCCAAGAAGTGTGATGGTAGAACAGCTCAACTACCAACAATTGAGGATCAAGTTTTGTGCACATTGCTTTACTACCGCACTTACAACAGCCAAGAATTTCTCGGCTTTCTCTTCAATCTTCACGAATCAAATGTCTGTCGCTTACTCAAAAAGATTGAACCGCTAATGGCTAAGAAAATTACCATCGTCAAAGACCGCAGTCTTACACCAGAGAAGATCATGAAGCTAATCACCCGACGCTACTGAGATCAAAATTCAAAGACCAAAGAGTGGTCAGAAAAAGTTTTATTCCGGCAAGAAAAAGACTCACACGATCAAGTCTGAGCTGACGATGTCGGAGGATGGAAAGATAATTTCAGTTTCAAAATGCTACTCCGAAAAAGTTCACGACTTCATCATCAAAGCAGCGCAGAAGCCACTTCCGAGAGATTGTGAAAAGTATGGCGATGGGCTATCAAGGCTGGCAGAAGATTGCGAACAACGTCATCCTACCGATTAAAAAGAAAAAAAATCAGCCGCTGACCAAAGAAGAAAAACTTTACAACAAGACTCTCGCTTCCTTCCGCGTCAAGGTTGAGCACAAATTCAGAGAGCTAAAAATATTCAGAATTCTTTCTGGCACTTACAGGAATTTTAGACTAAAACTTCACATGCGACTCAACATCATTGCTGGGATTGTGAATTTGAAACATGCGTTCTGAACAACGGAATCAAGGCTTTGAGCCTGATAACGAAAAATTTGTGAGTAATTTAAAGGTTGGAGAATTTATGAAATCGTTTCGCAATGGGTCTATT
>CAMCMF010000049.1 GCA_945875865.1 Rhizobium sp. Q54 | reverse complement strand
GTCGGTATATGGGCACCTCTAAAAATTGTCTTTTCCGGTAATTTTGAATTTTAACCCAAATCCGTCATCAGAAATTCGTCTACTTTGCCTAAAACTTGAAACTGCGCGGTTGAAACAATGTTTTTAAATCCGCACTTACGCTGAGTAAGCTTACGTTTTAAAAATATTGTTTCGTCCTTCATGGCATAATTAAAAAAGTGTGGCGCTAAAAACCCACTTTTCGCCAGTCGCCACAAAGCTCCGCAGAAAAATCTTATAAAAAATTTATAAGATGGGATAAAAAGCCTCTAAAAAAATGATCAAAAAACTGCATTAAATGTGGTAAAAAATCAGCTAAGAAAAATGGTAGCGCAAGAGGTAAAAATAAGTTCAAATGTAACTCATGTTTTTACCAATGGATTGAACAAAGAGGCAAAAGAACAAATTATCAAGAAGCCTACAAACAGTGGCTTTGGAGACGAAGAACAATATTTGAAATATGTGATGATCTAGATGCTTCTTATCCGAAGTTAATAAAAGAATTCGATAAGTTTGATGTATCTAAAGGCTTACAGGACAATGCTTTGGACGATATTACTAAACCGATAAATTTTTTGATCGATGCAACTTTTTTTGGTAGAGAATATGGATTTTTAGTTTTTCACGATTGTCAGAAAGTGATTTATTTCAAAGAAGTTAAAACCGAGTCGGTGAAAGATTTTAAAGAAGGAATAAACGCTCTTAAAGCTGCTAATTACTGCATTCACAGCATTACAATTGATGGCAGGCGGGCATACATCAACAACATCAGAAAGCTTTTAGGAAAGATTCCTATCCAGATGTGTTTGTTTCATCAGAAGGCGGTCATCAGACGATATATCGCAGACAGGCCGCGATCAAGGTGTGGCAAGGATTTAAAGGAGTTGATGCAACTACTCTGCAAATCAGAATCTCAACAAGAATTCATTAATCGATTTTATTCTCTTGGGGACAAATATCAGTATTTTTTAAATCAGAGGAATGAGCTTGGATACTACGGACACAGCTCTTTAAGATCTGCATTCAGATCAATTGATTCGAATATGCTTTATCTTTTTACTTACACCGACATCAAAAACTCAAATATTCCATCAACAAATAATCATTTATAAGGAATGTTTGGACACATCGAAGAGAGGGTAAAAATACACCGAGGTTTGGACAAAAATCGGAAGAAAAAAGCGATCAAATTTCTGCTAAAAAATTGGGGGCGAAAAGTGGGTTTTTAGCACCACACTTTTTTAATTATGCCCCTTCATTTTCAAGCTTTAGCCGAAGTATCCTGAATTTCTAATGACGGATCTGGGTTTAACAAATTTGCTCGAGAGCACGCATATCTAATACGCTTACCTTCTCGCAAATTTGTTAAAATTCAAAATTCCTCGAAAAATCCTAATTTTTCGAGGTGCCCATGTGGGACTCCCTACGACCGTGGGGCGTCGCTAGTGAGACGAGAAAAATAAAAAAACCCCGACGAAAAATAATTTCGGCGGGGTTTTTTGCGTCTATTAAAACTGAATTTATTTTGTGGAAATCACCCGACTCAATTGTTTCGCAATTGAGCCACCCTCTTTTGCAAAGAGGGTCAAGAGTTTAATCAACCAAAACTAATAATTTTCCAGATTCTTGCACTTCAGCAAAGCCACTTTTTACTGGAAAAGATTTTATCACATTTTGCTTTTCATCATAAACAGAAACTTCTCCTTCGCGCATAGCAACAATAACCGCTTCATGACCTTGCATAACACCAAGATCTCCAGCAATTGATGGCACAACTACCATATGAAAACTTCCGCTAAGAAGTACACCGGCAGGAGAAATAATTTCAGTTTTAAGAAGTTCGCTCATGTCTAAAATTACTTAGTTTCACTCAAAATCTTTTCACCTTTGGCAACCGCCTCTTCGATATTTCCCACCATGTAGAAAGCAGATTCTGGAAGGTAATCATATTCACCAGCACAGATTGCTTTGAAGCCTTTGATGGTATCTTTCAAAGTTACTAATTTTCCTGGAGAGCCAGTGAAAACTTCGGCGACGTGGAAAGGTTGTGACAAGAAACGTTGAATTTTTCGAGCACGCGCAACTGTCAATCTGTCTTCTTCAGAAAGTTCATCCATCCCCAAAATCGCGATGATGTCTTGTAGAGATTTGTAAGCTTGTAAAGTTTTTTGAACTTCGCGCGCTATGTCATAATGCTCTTGTCCTACCACGCGCGGGTCAAGAATTCTTGAAGTTGAATCAAGAGGATCAACCGCTGGATAAATACCGATTTCGGCGATTTGACGAGAAAGAACTGTAGTGGCGTCAAGATGCGAGAATGAAGTTGCAGGAGCAGGATCCGTCAAGTCATCTGCAGGAACATAAATCGCTTGCACCGAAGTGATTGAACCATGCTTAGTTGAGGTGATACGTTCTTGCATCATGCCCATTTCAGTTGCCAAGGTTGGCTGATAACCTACCGCTGAAGGGATGCGACCCAAGAGCGCAGAAACTTCAGAACCAGCTTGAGTGAAACGGAAAATATTATCGACGAAGAAAAGTACGTCGCGACCTTCTTTATCACGGAAATATTCTGCTTGAGTTAAACCAGTCAAAGCAACACGGGCGCGAGCTCCAGGTGGTTCGTTCATTTGTCCGTAAACCAAGGCAACTTTCGAATTTTTCAAATTTTCTACATCGATTACACCAGATTCCATCATTTCATGATAAAGATCATTTCCTTCACGAGTACGCTCACCAACGCCGGCAAACACTGAATAGCCGCTATGAGCTTTCGCAACGTTATTGATTAATTCCATGATCAAAACTGTTTTACCAACTCCGGCACCACCAAACAAACCGATTTTTCCACCTTTAGAATAAGGCGCGAGAAGATCGATGACTTTGATGCCAGTCACTAGAATTTCAGTATCAGTTGCTTGCTCAACAAGCTCAGGAGCTGCAGCGTGAATTGGGAAAAGTTCTTTGCTTTCGATTGGTCCTCTGTCATCAATTGGTTCGCCAATTACGTTCATGATTCGACCAAGAGTTCCTTCGCCAACTGGAACACAAATTGGACGGCCAGTGTCAGTAACTTCAGCACCGCGAGTCAAGCCTTCAGTAGCATCCATCGCGATTGTGCGCACGCATCTTTCGCCGATGTGAAGTGCGACTTCCAGCACTAATGTTTTTCCATCATTTTGACAAGTAAGCGCGTTGTAAATCGCTGGCAATTCGCCATCTGCAAACTCAACATCAACAACCGCAGAAATTACCTGCGTGATTTTTCCTTTATTTTTCATGATTAGTTATTTTCTTGGTAAGGGCGCCTCTAAAAATTAGGATTTTTCGAGGAATTTTGAGTTTTAACAAATTTGCGAGAAGGCAAGCGTATTAGATATACGTGCTCTCGAGCAAATTTGTTAAAACTCAAAATTACCGGAAAAGACAATTTTTAGAGATGCCAGTAAGACTAGGGCTAGAAAGAAGGGCGCGCAAATTAGGAAAGTGAATTGAAATCGCAAGTATGAAAATTACAAAATATCCTCTTGGTAAACTGTCGAAGGGCGAATTTAGAACTCGATCTTGAGGGCGCCTCGAAAAATCCTAATTTTTAGAGGCGCTCTTAATTGATAACTGTCTAATTGTTACTCGTCTTCAATCCCTGCACCATCATCATCACATCTTTCGCGATCGGTGCCGCAGCTCCCGAGCCACTTTTTCCATGCTCCACCACCGCCGAAATCGCATATTTCGGATCATGCGATGGCGCGAAGCCGGTAAAGATTGCATGATTGGCGCTGGCTTTATTTTCCGCGGCAGTCATTTCTTTTTCGCGCTTGGAAATTACTTGCGAAGTTCCAGTTTTTCCCGACATCTCATAACCCTTCACCGCAATTCTTTTTCCATAGGCCGTTCCACCCGGCTCATTCATCACGCGATACATTCCCTCGTGAATTAATTTCATATGCGCTGGCTTCACCAAAGGCTGATCTTTCAAACCATCAAACTGCTGATGAATATTGTGATTACGCACCAGATAAGGTTTAATCGGCACTCCGCCATTTGCAATTCGCGCCGTCACAACTGCCATTTGCAGTGGCGTTGCTAAAATACTGCCTTGTCCAATTGCGATATTGAGCGTATCTCCTCCCACCCAAGATTGATTGAAGGTTTTTCTTTTCCATTCGTCAGATGGGACAAGTCCAGATTTTGATCCATAAAGACTGATATCCATCTTCTCGCCATAGCCAAAAAGTCGCGCCATTTCGGTAAATTTTTTATAGCCGATTTGATTAGCTAAAGTGAAAAAATAAACGTTGCAGGAATTCATAATACCACCGACTAAATCGAGCGAACCATGTCCACCCTCTTTCCAGCAGTGAAAATTTCTTTTTCCGAAATGAAAATTTCCGTCGCAGTGAACTCGCGTTGCCGGATTAAAGCCATTTTCCAAGCCAGCCATCGCCACCATCAATTTAAAAATCGAACCGGGAGGATAAAGCGCTGAGAGCGGTTTATTGCTCAGCGGTTTACGCATATCATCATTTAATTCTTTCCAATATTCTTTAGAAATTCCTTCGACAAATCTGTTGGGATCAAATGCTGGCGAAGAGCAAAAAGTAAGAATCTCGCCACTTTTCACATCCATCACCACCACCGATGCCACATCATTTTTTATGCGCTCGGTAGTAAATTTTTGTAGCTCGAAATCGATGGTTAAATTTATGCGCGAACCTTCTTCTGACTCTCGAGTTGAAAGAGTTCGTATCGGAACTTCATGAACATCAACCTCAACATATTTCACACCATACTTTCCGCGCAACGCTTCATCAAAAGATTTTTCGATGCCAGATTTTCCAACGCGAAAGGCCGGATGTAAAAAAAGATTTAGCTCATTATCGTCGATTTCTTTTTCCGAGGGAAGTGAGACATAGCCAATCAAATGAGCGGTTTCAGAGGGATAAGGATAGCGTCTGATGATACCACTTTCAATCGCCACTCCGGGCAAAATATGCGAATGAGTTTCGATGCGCGCCAAATCATCCCAACCTAAATTATCAATCAGAGAAACTACGCTTTTGCGTTTAGCATTTTTTATTTTCGCCAAAAAAATTTCTCTATTTTCGGCGCCAAGATCAAGAATATCGGCCAGCTTTTCTATCACCAAATCTGGTTTTCTTTTGCGATCGAGATACATCATGAGACGAAAACTGCCATCATTGCGCGTCAATTGCAAACCATTGCGATCAAGAATAGCGCCGCGCGGAGCTGGCTTGATCAAAGGCTTGATACTGTTACTATCAGATTTAATTGAATATTCTTCATGCTTCCACAACTGCAAATAACTCAAACGTAAAGTTAGAATTCCAGCAAGCGCTGACTGTCCGGCACCAAGAAACAAGGCGCGGCGGCTGAAGATTCTGTTTTTGAGAACATCGCGACGCATTATTTTTCCAAAAGTTTTTGGCCGAGATAATCGAAAAATTTATGCATCACCACATAAAGCACTGAAGATAAAGCAAGCTGTACCAAAGGCGAGATTACGGCGTAAACTGCTCCATTAAAAATTGAGAGCATGGTCCATTTCATCAATAAAAATAAAAAACAAAAAGCGATAAATTGGCGCCATAATTGATCAAAATTTTCTTGAATCATCATGCGGATATTCATCGCTAAAAAAAGTTTAACCAAAAGAATGTAGCACAGCGACGTGATACCGAGAGGATTGCCGTTTAGCGCATCGCACCAAATTCCTAAAAGAAAAATAAACCAGATGGAAAAAACATTTTTGAAAACCGCGAAATAAAAAATCATCATCAAATCAAAAAGCGGAATCACGCTGGTAAGACCAGCAATTCTAATGTCAGAAATGTTGAAGATAACAAAAAGAATCGCGATTAGATGAAGGGCGGCAATGCGGGGGAGGGAGTTTTGGTTTAACATTGGTTATAAGTCGGTAGTCGGTAGTCGATTCAAACTCGGTTTGACTATCGACTAATTGTGAAACAATTGCACAAAAATTTTTCTTTTTTCCAGAAGCCACGGTGATTCGATAGTCGATTCGTTTTGCTATCGACTATCGACTACCGACTAACAACTAATTGTGAAATAATTTCGCAAAATTTCTTCTTTTTCTTTTTTTCCAGAAGCCGCGGTGATAGGCATCAGAAGCAAGCAAAGGGATTACTGAAGTAGCTTCAGCAAAAACCATTTGCTCATAAGCTGTATCAACTTTTCCCCATGAGCAAGCTTCTTTCAAAGTTGAAGATGAACATGCTCCATCGCGAGAATCAGCTACTGTGATTTGTACGGCATATTTATGCATCTCGACTTCTTTGCCTAAAATTTCGGCGCAGACCACGGTATCCTGTACGAAATTTTTTGGAACGCCGCCACCAATCATCAACAAGCCCGTAGTTCCAGCTTTGATTTTGATGTCGGTTAATTCTTTGAAATCAGCGATTGAATCAATCGTCAAATGTGATTTTGGATTTTTAACTTGGTGCAAAACTAAACCAAAACCGGCGGAAGAATCGGTGAAAGCTGGGCAGAAAATTGGCACATTGTGATCGTAAGCAAGCTCAACTAAAGATTCTTTTTTCTTGGCATTTTTCTTCAAATACTTTCCCATTTCCCAAATAAATTCGCGAGATGAATAGGCTTTTGGCTTCAAGCTGTTAGCGATTTTAAAAATTACATTATCGCAATTTTGTAAATCAGTTTCGTCGATGTAAGTATCGTAAATTCTGTCGATGTAATTTTTGCGTAGGAATTGATCATCAACGAATGGTGTGCCTTGATAATGCTTGTATCCCAGCGCTTCGAAGAAATCCATATCAACGATGGAAGCACCAGTTGAAACGATGGCATCAACCATGCCATATTTAATCATATCGGCATAAACTTTCATGCAGCCACCAGCAGAAGTTGAGCCGGCAAGAGTCAGAATAATTGAGCAAGAACTGTCTTTTAACATCATGTTAAAAAGCTCAGTTGCTCTCGCCAAATCACGCGAAGTAAATGACATGTGGTCCATTTGATCGATGATGGGACGCGCGTCAAAAGATGTGATGTCGATATGTTTTACCGGACGTTTCAATAAATCTTTTTTAGTAACTTTTTTAGCAGCCATGGGGGATAAAAATTTAGTCGATAGTCTGATAGTCGATAGTCGATAGTCAAACCGAGTTCGGATGACTATCAACTATCAACTATCCGACTATCGACTGTTCAATTAAGTCTTCTTCTTGATACATCGAAACTAGTGGCTCATCACAAACTTCGATTTGTAGATTTTTATCGAAACCGTTAAATTCGGTTCTGATGCTGCGAGAGTAGGCGCCGAGCTGACCGATTTCGATGTAATCACCTTCAGCAATATTTGTTGGCAATTGGAATGGACCTTTCATCACATCCATTGAATCACAAGTTGGACCGTAAAATCCGAAAGAAGTTGTATTGGCAGAAAGTGGGATTTTTCCACGAATGCGAATGGCGCGAGCTGGATAAATAAAATTAGGAACTCCCGCATCAAATAAACCGCCGTAAGTTCCGTCATTTAAATAAAGCATGGCATTTTTTTTGCCTTCAATACGAACTAGAAGTGAGCCAGATTCTGCAACTAAAGCACGGCCAGGTTCGCACCATAAACGGCAATTAGCATCAAGATTGATTTGTGAAATAGTGTCAAAAATTTCATCGAAATAGCTGCGCAAATTTGGCGGAGTCATGCCGGGATAAGATGAAGGAAAGCCGCCGCCAATATCAAGCACATCGAGTTTCACTTTTGCTTTTTCAGCAACATTTTTTGCCGTCATGATGGCGTTACGATATTCGATCGGATCCATACATTGCGAACCAACGTGAAAACAAATTCCCATGCGATTTGCTGAAGCGCGAGTTTTGCGCAGAAGTGCCAAGGATTTCGAAGGAAGAATTCCAAATTTTCCGGAAAGATTTATCATCGCGCTAGAATTTGAAACTGCCAAGCGCACATGCAAACCAAGGTCGCGTGCGTTTTTAGTAACATCAGTAATTTTTTTCAATTCATCGAGAGAATCGAGAACGAAATCACGAATTCCGAAATTAAAATAAGCTTCAAAAATTGCTTCGCGAGATTTGATCGGATGCATGAAATACATTTTTGCTTCCTTGCCAAAAAGCTCATCGATCAATCTAACTTCAGCAAGTGAGGCGACGTCGAAATGTTTAATGCCGGAATCAAAAAGATGTTGCAGAACTGCGCGATCAGGATTGCTTTTTACTGAGTAAAGCACATCGCTTTCATGTTTGTTGTTTTGAAAATTTTCGAGAAAAAATTGTGCTGCTCGCTTGATGGACGCAGGACGAATAAAATAAACCGGCAGACTTGGTTTTAATGTGAAAACTTCTTTATCAACTGTAGGAAAAATTTTATCTAAATTTTTCTGCTCTGGATTTTTTTGCCCTTCATCTTTGGAAGATTGTTCTCCTCCCTTGGTGACTTTTTTCGGAAAATTTAAATAGTGAATTTTTCCCTTCACTGCGGGTTCATATCCATGCTCTTGTTTCATTCTTTGTTATTCCAGAGTTCAAATTAAGTAAAAGAAAAAAAGACTTAATTTTTGCTTGAGATCAATAGTCGCGAGACCTTGATTTTATTGAGCCCAAAGGCTGTTCACTCAAACGCAATTTAAAAAAGAGGGGGCAACGTAAAAACAATTTTTTATTTGTAAATCCCAAATCAATAAAAAATTTCTGACGCTATTTTTTCAAGAAGAATTTCATGAAAAAATTTCTTTGTGAAAAGAGCTGTGGAGAAAAAAATGCAAGAAGATTTTTTACTATTTGAGGAAGGAAAATTTTGATTTGCGACTTTGCGACAGTGTCAGAATTTGTGCCGAAATTTGTAGTTTAAACCCAGATCCGTCGTTAGAAATTCGTCTACTTTTCCTAAAGGGCGCCTCTAAAAATTAGGATTTTTCGAGGAATTTTGAGTTTTAACAAATTTGCGAGAAGGTAAGCGTATTAGATATACGTGCTCTCGAGCAAATTTGTTAAAACTCAAAATTACCGGAAAAGACAATTTTTAGAGAT
>CAMCMF010000048.1 GCA_945875865.1 Rhizobium sp. Q54 | reverse complement strand
GCATATTTTTTACCCCATTTTTCTTCAAGATTTTCTAACTCAGATTCTGCTAAATCCTTGCTATTAGCCTTGTAGACAAGCTTGAGGTTAGACATGAATTCTTTCTGATCTTTACTGGCAATGTATTTAAGACTATTCCTGATTTGATGGATCAAGCAGAGTTGAATTTCAGTTCTGGGGAATATCGCTGCAATCGCCTCTGGTAAGCCTTTTAAGCCATCAACACAACATAAAGGGGTCAGGTTCATTCCATAAACCATACATAAAGGGGTCAGGTTCATTCCATAAACCATAAAAAACCAAAGTGAGATAAAATGATTTATGGTTTATGGAATGAACCTGACCCCTTTATTCTGCCCGCTACTCCCGCTTGAATTGCCTCAATTTGCAGCATCCTCATCATTTCTGATGGAGCGCGCATTGTAAATCTTACGCCCCCAATGGCGGTAGTTGCTCCGTTTTTGTTAAAATTACCTTCAACCCACTTCTGTGCTTTTTCTGGCTCGGATTTTTCGTAAGGGAAAGATGCTGCAAATTTGAAGAAAGGAATGGCTGCCTCAATTCTCTTATTAACCATATCAACCCAGGCGGTTGCCCTGACGTTTTCTACTCCGTGTGCATTGTGGCTGAAAGTGGTAACTTCGTACTCAATACCCGACTCTTCTTTTTTATTAGTCCACAGGTTGCCGTCTTCGCTCCCCATAAGATTTTTTTCTGTACGAAAGCCTCTCTTTTCCATATTTAAATAGACGTCAACAGGCATTAATCCATCGATGTAAGTAAATTCTGTAGTTCGCCCCTGCTTTGTCGCTTCTGGTGGCGGATTTGTTTTTGTGGACGAATCTGGTGAAGGATGAATTTTTACTGTAATTGCAAACAATAAAATGCAGACAATCAGCTTTGATTTGCCCGAAATTGAGAACTTATATTTTTGCTCTGTAAATTTGTTAATTATTCTTCCAGTTCGGGGAATTGCTAAAAGGGCGCAATAAAACGGCACTATTGAGGCTATTACTCCCCTCGCTCCTTCTTCGAAGAAATATATTAGTCCAATTAAACACATCGAACACCCAAACAAATTGCCGAGGATTCTAATTTGCCTCTCCTCTCTCTCCTTCTTCCCCGGCTCTGGCCTTCCGCAATGCGGGCAAGATTTTGCTAATTGACTAACTTTGTTTTTACAAACTCTGCACTCTATCATGTTTTTTTGAATTCTTCGTGTTTTTGTTCAAGTAAACAAACTAAATTTTCTAATATTTATGAAATATAAAATAGGAGTAAAGGGGTCAGGTTCATTCCATAAACCATAAAAAACCAAAGTGAGATAAAATGATTTATGGTTTATGGAATGAACCTGACCCCTTTATTCGCGAAGTTGGTCCAAAAATACCTTTAGAAGTATTGCGCCGATTACCTGAATATTTTCCGCAAGCAGCTTATATTTTTCCTCTTGATCCTTCTTTTGGGCGCCTCTAAAAATTAGGATTTTTCGAGGAATTTTGAGTTTTAACAAATTTGCGAGAAGGCAAGCGTATTAGATATACGTGCTCTCGAGCAAATTTGTTAAAACTCAAAATTACCGGAAAAGACAATTTTTAGAGATGCCCATTAGTGATTTTTTCATTCATTTTATTGCTTGATAATGAGTTCCTAAACTTACTCGAATTAATCCGAAAAAACAACTTGCAAAACACCTTAAATAAAATTGACAAAACTTAGTGATTTAAGAAATAAACGAACCCTTTCTGTTTGTCGCTTTGGTTGGAAATGGTTGCTCGTGATGTTGTTCATCCGAGCTTCGAGTTCGAGAAAGTTATTATTCTCACTTGCAGTAGCAGTTGAATAAGTTCGAAGAAAATTCTGTAAAGCCGCTATTTACAAGGCTATACCTTTTTCTCCAAAGTTAAGTTGAAATTGTAGTTTGGTAAAAAATTCCTGATTTTTTTTGCAGAAAATTTGTTTTTGATGTGGGTAAAAAAATTTCTAAGACTTCATTAAGTCAAAAAATTCTCCAAATCTCCATTTAGGCTTAACCTCATTTTGACTAGCAAAATCAAGGCTTTGCAGGCTTATCATCGGCAAAAAATTCACATTTCTCTCCATTTTTTAAGCCAAAAATCGATCACTTAAAAAAACGACAGAGAGTAGTGCGGCGTAATGGCGGAGAGGAAGGGATGGCGCGCATTCGCGCTTGCAAACGCAAGATTTTTCTAAGTTCAGCTGCGCTTCACTAAGAAAAATTAAGCTTATTGTCGAACCCAATCAATGGTTCGGTGCTTATCCCTTCCTCTCCGCCAAATAAAAAGGGCCGACCTTTTTGAGGTCGGCCCTTTTTATTTGGCGGAGAGGAAGGGATTCGAACCCTTGATACAGAATTACCCGTATACCTTCTTAGCAGGAAGGTGCCTTCAGCCGCTCGGCCACCTCTCCAAAAATTACCTTTAGCAATAAAGCTGAAGGCTTAGATTTTTTACGTTGCTTTGCAGACGCAGGCAGCCGCTCGGCCACCTCTCCAAAAATTACCTTTAGCAATAAAGCTGAAGGCTTAGATTTTTTACGTTGCTTTGCAGACGTGGGCAGCCATTTGGCCACCTCTCCAAATTTTAATGTGTTTTGGGACACTTATTTTAGCTGATCTTTAGTCTCTGATTTAAAAATAGCGCGGCAACTTAGGAGTGAGATGCTTTTCGTCAACTGATTACTTCTGATGTTTCAATAATTTTTCCAAAATTTTCACGCAAAAAATTTCTTTTAGAAAAATATTTTAAATTCTCTTGAACAATTACTTTACCAAAAATAGAAATTGAAAAAAACAAGATGTAGTAGGCGAAAAGCAGTATCACCACTAAATGTAGTCCAAATTCGCTTGTTTGATGAAGTAACGAAAATTCAATTTTAATTAAGTCATGTCAAAAAAATCAGTTTCAAAGGCTTCCAAAGCCTCCACTAAAATTCTTCCACTCAAGCCACTCGAAAAGAAAAAAATCGAAGTAAAAACCGATATCAAAAAAGATGAACGCTTAAGCAATTTCGGAAAAGCGGTTTTGAAAGATCGCTATTTAATGCCCGGAGAATCTTACCAAGATCTTTTTGCGAGGGTTGCTGAATATTATGCCGATGATCAAGAGCACGCGAATCGTCTTTACAATTACATCGCCAATCTTTGGTTTATGCCAGCAACGCCAATTCTTAGCAATGGTGGGACGGATCGCGGTTTGCCGATCTCATGTTTCTTGAATGAATCTTCTGACTCGCTTGAGGGCATCGTAAATTTATGGAATGAAAATGTCTGGCTGGCATCAAAAGGCGGCGGCATTGGCAGCTATTGGGGAAATTTGCGTTCGATTGGCGAAACTGTGCGCGGTAATGGCAAAACTTCCGGCATCGTTCCCTTCATCAAAGTGATGGATTCGCAAACTTTAGCAATCTCGCAAGGCAGCCTGCGTCGTGGTTCGGCAGCAGTTTATTTGCCGATCAATCATCCAGAAATCGAAGAATTTATCGATGTGCGTCGTCCAACTGGCGGAGATCCAAATCGTCGTTCACTCAATCTACATCACGGGGTAGTTATTACTGATGACTTCATGCGCGCTGTTGAAAAGGATGGCGATTTCGAATTGAAAAGCCCGCATAACGGCGAAGTGCTTGAAGTAGTAAAGGCCCGCGCTTTATGGATTAAACTTTTAACCACTCGTGTTGAAACTGGGGAGCCTTACATCCTCTTCATCGATGCCGTTAATCGCGCCATTCCTGAGCATCACAAAAAATTGGGTCTTTACGTAAAAACTTCAAATTTATGCAGTGAAATCACGCTGCCAACTGGCATCGATCATTTGAAAAAAGATCGTACTGCAGTTTGCTGTCTCTCGTCGCTGAATTTGGAATATTACGAAGAATGGAAAGATCATCCGCAAATCCTTGAGGATGTAATGCGCCTCCTGGATAATGTGCTGCAAGATTTTGTCGAAAAAGCACCGGATTCAATGGCGAAAGCAAAATATTCTGCAATTCGCGAACGCTCTGTTGGTCTTGGTGTAATGGGTTTCCATTCATTTTTACAAAGTAAGAATGTGCCGATGGAATCAGCAATGGCCAAGGTTTGGAATAAAAAGATTTTCCAACGTATCAAAGAAGGAGTCGATAAAGCTTCGAAAGTTTTAGCAAAGGAAAGAGGCGCCTGCCTTGATGCGCTTGATGCCGGAGCTGATGAAAGATTTTCTAATAAATTGGCAATCGCGCCCACCGCTTCAATTTCAATCATCGCCGGCAATTCTTCCCCCGGAGTTGAGCCATTTGCGGCAAATTCTTTCACACAAAAAACTCTCACCGGTTCATTTAATGTGCGAAATAAAAATCTGGTAAAATTGCTTGCAGCAAAAGGAAAAAATACCGAAGATATTTGGTCATCAATCACTATCAATGAAGGTTCGGTACAGCATTTAGATTTTCTTGATGAGCATGAAAAATTAGTTTTCAAAACTGCGCAGGAAATGGATCAAAGATGGATCATCGATCTTGGTGCGGAACGTCAGGAATATATTTGCCAAGCGCAAAGTATTAACGTTTTCTTGCCAGGGAATGTATCGAAAAAAGTTCTTCACGAAACTCATTTCAGAGCTTGGCAAAAAGGGTTGAAAAGCCTTTACTACTGCCGCTCCATGTCAGTTCAACGCGCAGATAAAGTTTCCAATAAAGGCGAATTGCATGTGCTTGATGTTTCTAATCAAAATCACGTTGTGGAAGCAATCACCGCGGAAGAGAAGGAAAAATATGAGGAATGTTTGGCCTGCCAATAAATCATAAAATAGGGCTCGACTCCTTTCTTAATTTGCCCACTTGCTTTTCAAAGTTGCGCCAATAATTTGCGCCGCTTCTTTCTAGCTGGCCCCATCATCTAACGGTTAGGATGCTACCCTTTCACGGTAGAAATACGAGTTCGAATCTCGTTGGGGTCACCAGCCTTCGCTCTTGCGAGCTTCGGCTGGCAGGCCAGCCCGATAGGGATGGACTGACACAAAGAAGATCGTTAGAGCGAAGGCTGCCCGCCGAAGCCTTGGCGAAGGAGGGCTTAGTCCAACAATCTCCTCACATCTCCTCCAAAAAAATCTCCCAAGTCCCCCCTTCATAAAAATCCAAATTATCAATTTTCTCTTTCGCTTTCACGCAAGCTGGTAATTGATATTTTGCTGTCAAATTCACCGCCAAATCAAAATCATTTTTACAAATCTCAGAAATTTTATTGCGCTTCAAAAGTACTAAAATTTTTTTTCCTTTCACTTCCAACTCACAGCTTTTTTCTTTACAGATTTTTAGAGTTTTAAATTCTTTCTCATCAAAGTGATTCATCCAATGTTGACGTTGTCTCGATGGCTTTAGATTCTTTGAAAAAAGCAGTCCATTTTTCGGGTCATAAATTGCAAAAAACTTTTGATTTTTTTCAAAAATTAAATTGGATTTTTCGATCAAAAAAATTGTTAAAAATCCGCTACAAAAAATTACGATTCCAAAAAAGCGCAAGCGACTTTTTAGTAATAAAAACATCAATAATCCGATTGCAGAAATAGCGAGTCCCAAGCTTGGTAGTTTTGGACTGCTCAGTTTGGAATAATCAAAAGCGGCGATAAAATTAATAATTTTTTCCAGCAGAAAAATTCCTTCATTCATTGCCAGTAAAGCATAATTTTCGAGATGAAGTGGCATTAAAAAAAGTGCTAAAAATCCTAGCGGCATTATTAAAAAACTGGTGAGTGGAATTGCTAACATATTAGCGATAAAGCCAAGCAGAGCAAGGTTTTGGAAGCTATGCATCAAGAAGGGTAGGGTGGCGATTTGGATTAGGATTGAGAGTAAAATTATTTCATAAAAATAGCGCAGAATTTTTGGTGAAAAATCCAACTTCATCTCTTCGTAAAAAACTCCCAAAACTAAAACTGAAATGAAAGAAAGTTGGAAGCTGACGCTGAAAATTATGAAAGGATTGTATAAAATTAATAACAGTGCGGAAGCCATGATGGCGCGGCGCGAATTGATTTTTTCGTGGAACATCAAACTCAGAAAAACAAATAAAATCATCAAAAATGCGCGCTGAGCAGGAAGGGGAGAGGCGGCGATTTTTAGATAAAAATAAGTGGCGAAAATTGCGAGGAGTGCGGCGATTTTTTTGAGATCAAAATGCAAAGCTAAATATTCGCTGCGCGATAAAAGAAAGCGCGATGAGATGAAGAAAATCGCGCCGGCAAGCGAGAGATGAAAACCGGAAATCGAGAGCAAATGGGCGAGACCGGAATTGCGAATTTTTTGTAAAAATTCTTTTGAAATTTCATTTTGATCGCCGATTAAAAATGCCAGTGCAATTGCTTTTTCATCGCCACTTAGAACTGCGGAAATTCTGTCACGAATTTTTTCGCGTAAAAATAAAAACCAACTCTCGAAGCTTGATATTTCTGACTTGGTAATAATTTGTGAGTCACCAATTGCAAAACCATAAGCGCCGATTTTTTTGGCTTTGGCGTCGAGTTCATAATTAAAATCATCGGCGAATTCTCTTTTATTTGGTGGCTGTAAAAGTGCGCGAAAAGCGATTTTATCATTGACGGAAATGTTAGAAAAATTTCTGACGAGATTGACAGAAATTTTTTGAGGTGGATTAGGAAAAAGCTCGCGATCCTTTGTTTTTAGCCATTCAACCTGTTGGTAGTTTTTTGAAAAATCGAGAAATTTGCGATCGATTTCTTGATAAGCTTCAAGATTGAGAAAGTTTTTTTCGATATTTTTTTCAGAGATTTGTTTTTTGGGTCCTGCAACAAGTGCGGGGTGACAAGTCGCGCTCGTTGTCACCCCGCACTTTTTGCGGGGTCCAGCAGTAGCTTTCCTTACTTTCTTTTTAACCTTCTTAGCTTTCTTAACTTTTTTTATTTTCTTCTTCTCAATAAATTTCGATTTATACAAAACCGGCTGCGAAATCACTAAATTAGCGCCTTCAAGATGATTAATCGGATTTTGAAATTTCTTTATCGACTCAACTTTTCCAACTACATCAACATAAATTTTTCCGGTGATTTTAGTGTGATTGAGAAAAAAATTTTCGTAGAAAAATCCGTAAAAACTTCCCAGCAAAAAAGTGCTGCAAGCGATGTAAATTAAAGAGCGGTAAGAGTGGCGATTGAAAAAAGCAAGAAGCGCAGCGCAGCAAAAAATCGCAATAAAAATCGATTTCTTATCCAAGAAATTTTCTGGATAGAGAAAATAAAAAACAGCACCACAGCCAAAGAGGATAGGGATCCACAGCCAGAGATTAGGTTGTTCGATTTCGATGATTTGCGAGGGTGATCGCATGGTGGTTATGAGTTGTGTGACCTCCTTTGAACCCAGATCCGTCATTAGAAATTTAACAGAATTTGGCTAAGCCAAATTCTGTTAAATTTCTAATGACGGATCTGGGTTGAAAAAGGAGATGGGCCGTAGCATTAGCGAAGGGTCGGAGGATTTGTTTAAGAAAATCACCCGACCTACGCTTCGCTCCAGCCACCCTCTTTTTCAAAGAGGGTTTTTTAGGAATAATCCCAGAAATTGGATTTGAAATTTTTTAAAATGAATTCCTTGTGAAGTTCTAAATCTTCTGCGGATAGCGGATAATTGCGCTTCGGAAGAGTTTTTCTGACTTGTTCTTGATTTAATTTTTCTGCTGCAACATTAAGTTTTTTTTCCTTTGCCGCTGCATCAAAACCAAAACCTGATTGCAATCCGCCCATTAATTCAACATAGACATCGCAAAGTAATTCAGTGTCGAGAAGCGCGCCGTGCTTGGTTCTTTTGGAAAGATCAAGATTAAATCTTTTGCATAAAGCATCTAATGATGCTGGAGATCCAGGAAATTTAGTGCGGGCGATTAAAAGCGAGTCAGCGATTTTGTTGGACAAAATTGGCTTGCCCAAAAGCTGCAATTCATAATTGAGAAATTTAATATCGAAGGCGGCGTTGTGAATCACTAGCTTGGCGTCTTTAATGAATTCCAAAAACTCATCAGCAACGCGATCAAAAACAGGTTTGTCTTTTAAAAATTCGGTAGAAATTCCATGAATGTTGAAGGCCTCTCTTGGAACTTCGCGTCTGGGATTAACGTAGCTGTGAAAAACTTTTCCGGTTTTGATTTTATCGATCATTTCGATGGCAGCGATCTCGATAATTTTGTGCCCACTTCGAGGATCAAGACCTGTTGTTTCTGTATCGAGGCAAATTTCTCTCATGAGCAATTATTCAATATTAACATCTTTTTTCGGCTGGCAGAAAGAGCGCGTAGATTCTGATTTGATAAAATTTACAACTTCAGAAACGATTGCGCTGTTGAAATTTTTTGCTGCCGCATCGACGCGAGTGGAAAAATTTCCTTCTTTATTTTCGCTAAAAATTTCTTTGAAAAAATTGCGAAGAGCGTGGATTTCTTCGCGGGGCAGTCCATGACGTTTCATGCCGATGAGGTTTAGACCAGCTAGGGAGGCGCGTTCGCCCATTACGGTGCCGTAAGGAATGACATCACTTTCAACGCCAGACATACCGCCGATCATGGCGCCTTGACCGATTCGTACAAATTGATGCATTGCGGAAAGTCCGCCAATTACGGCATGATTTCCGATCTTAACATGTCCGGCAAGTGTGGCATTATTGGCTAAAATTACGTGATCACCAACGACACAATCATGAGCGATATGAACTCCAACCATCAACAAACAATTGCTGCCGATTTTTGTAAGCATGGCGCCATCTTGGGTGCCGAGATGGATCGTAACATGTTCGCGAATTTTGTTGTTGTCGCCGATTTCAACGCGAGCTTTTTCGCCTTTGAACTTGAGATCTTGTGGTGCAACGCCGATTACGGCGAAAGGAAAAATTACGTTATTTTTTCCAATTGTCGTATCGCCTTCGACAACGACGTGAGATTTTAAAATGGTGTTATCACCAATTTTTACCTCATCGCCGATTATGCAAAATGGTCCGACTTCAACATTGGATCCAAGTTTTGCTTTCGGGCTGACAATGGCAGTTGCGTGAATTTTTTGAGTCATAAATTATTTTTTCCTTTGCGACTGTTCGCAAAATTTTTTCCTTTGCGACTGTTCGCAAAATTTTTTCCTTTGCGACTGTTCGCAAAATTTTTTCCTTTGCGACTGTTCGCAAAATTTTTTCCTTTGCGA
>CAMCMF010000047.1 GCA_945875865.1 Rhizobium sp. Q54 | reverse complement strand
TGTTAATTGTCCTCACATCAACCAGATGTCCAGCAATCGCCGCAGCCGCTGCCATAATTGGACTCATGAGGTGAGTGCGACCGCCGCGACCTTGGCGACCTTCGAAATTGCGATTGGAAGTTGAAGCGCATCTTTCGCCAAATTCTAATTTATCAGAATTCATCGCTAGACACATTGAACATCCGGGTGCGCGCCATTCAAATCCGGCGGCGGTAAAAATTTTATCCAAGCCTTCTTTTTCTGCCTGTTCTTTAACCAAACCGGATCCTGGAACTACCATCGCCAACTTAATATTTTTGGCGATTTTTTTATCTTTTACGATTCGCGCTACTTCACGAAAATCTTCGATACGACCATTGGTGCATGAACCGATGAAAACTTTATCGATTTGAATTGAAGTTAAGTCTGCACCAGCTGTAAGACCCATATATTCAAGTGATCTTTTAACAGCAGTTTGTTTTCCGTGATCAGCAAAATCTGCTGGAAATGGAACTTTCGAAGTGATTGGCAAAGCATCTTCTGGACTTGTTCCCCAAGTAACTTGTGGAGCAATTTCCTCGGCCTTCAAGTGAAGCTCTTTGTCATATTTTGCATCGGCATCGGATTTCAAAGATTCCCAATATTTTACCGCTTTTTCAAAATCAGCTTCTTGCGGTGCTAAAGGTCGGCCGCGCAAATAATCGTAAGTTGTTTGATCGGGAGCGATCAATCCAGCTCTGGCTCCAGCTTCGATTGCCATATTGCAAATAGTCATGCGGCCTTCCATTGAAAGGCTTTGAATTGCTGATCCGGCGAATTCAATAACTGATCCAGTTCCGCCAGCAGTGCCGATTTTGCTGATGATCGCCAAAATAATATCTTTTGCAGTAACTCCGTAACCAAGCTTGCCATCAACTTTTACCAAGAAATTTTTGGCGTGACTTTGGATCAAGGTTTGCGTCGCTAAAACATGCTCAACTTCCGAAGTTCCAATGCCAAAAGCAAGCGCGCCAAAAGCGCCGTGAGTTGCGGTGTGACTATCGCCGCAGACAATTACCATTCCCGGTTGAGTTAATCCTTGTTCTGGGCCAACGATGTGAACGATGCCTTGTTTTTTATCATCAAGATCGAAGTAACGAATGCCAAATTCGCGGCAATTTTTTTCCAAAGTTTCAACTTGGATGCGCGAAGTTTTATCCTTAATGCCAGAAGTGCCGTGGCCACGATCCGCTGTAGTTGTCGGCACGTTATGATCGGCGACAGCTAAATGCGCTTCGGGGCGACGTGGCTTTCTGTTCGCCATGCGCAAACCTTCAAAAGCTTGCGGCGAAGTCACTTCATGGATCAATTGGCGATCAACATAAATCAAACAAGAGGATTCATCGCTAGAAACTAAATGAGATTCCCAGATTTTATCGTAAAGAGTTTTGGTCATGATTTTTTTACTGGTTAAAAAATTATTTACTTATGAGAGAGACTGTTTGAAAAGGCTCGGCACAATTTTTCTATTTCCCAAAGATGCAAGATTAAATGCATCAAATTTAATCCATTTCAATCTGATAGATTGAATCAGTTTCGGTATATCGCTAATCACTATTTATCAAAATGTCCGGCCACTCGCAATTCTCAAATATCAAGCATCGCAAAGGCGCGCAAGATGCCAAAAAAGCTAAAGTTTTTACCAAAATTATTCGCGAAATTACTGTCGCGGTAAAAAATGGACAGCCTGATCCCAATTTCAATCCACGTTTGCGCAACGCTTTGATTGAAGCTCGCGTAAAAAATTTACCAAAAGATCGCATCGATGCTGCAATAAAAAAAGGCAGCTCAATTGTGGGCGGAGATAACTTCGATGAAATCCGCTACGAAGGTTACGCTCCAGGTGGAATCGCTTTAATCGTTGAAGCTCTAACCGACAATCGCAACAGAACCGCCAGCGAAGTGCGCAGTTTATTCACAAAATTCGGCGGCGCTTTAGGCGAAACCGGTTCAGTTGGTTTTATGTTTGATCATGTCGGAATAATTCAATTCGAAGGAAAAGTTGCCAGTGAAGAACAAATGTTTGAAGCGGCTTTGGAAGCTGGCGCAGAGGAGGTTGAATCAAATTCTGAAATGCATGTTGTGATCACAAAAACCGAAAATTTCAGCGCCGTTCGCGATGCCTTAATCCAAAAATTCACCGATCCAATCTCAGCAAAACTTGACTGGAAAGCAAAAAATACTGTCGAAGTTTTTGATCTTGAATCCGCACAAAAATTACTGAAACTGATTGATAATTTAGAAGATTGTGACGACGTTCAATTGGTCACCGGAAATTATGTTTTTTCGGAAGAAGTTTTATCAAAATTATAATATTTCCAAGTAATGCCTTCAAAAACACTTAGCAGTGCTATAACCGTTACTACAAAATTTAATGGTTATAAAATCAATGTTTATGGTGCTGAAGAAGCGAAGAAAGCAAAAGGCATTACCTCTGATCCAGTTTTAACTGGCTTAACAAAACGTCATTCCAATTTATTGTTAGATGTTGTTTTTGGCGAAGGTTCCACTGTGCAACCAGGTGCAGGTCTTTTTAAATACAATAATTATGAAGAATCGCGGGGAAAATTATCCGGATTAACTAATGTAATTTCTTTACAAGCTAGAGATGAAGCAAAGTCAATTAGTCTGAGTGCAGGCTCGATTAAGAAAGTAATTGGTGATTTTAGTGAGAAAGCTGTCTTTGGTAATGAGAGCTATAATATTGCTCCTGATGAAGTCAGAGAAATAGTCAATAGCGCGTGTGTTTACACTTCGCCGCAACTTCCGCCAAAATTTTATTATGAATTTAAGAAATTATTGGATTCCTATGGTATCAGAATTTTGCCAACTCCAATCAAAGCTCCAAGTATAAGTGACTTATTTAAGAGAAAACCAGAATTTAAAGAGCTTTTTGACCAAGCTTCAACTAATCCCACAGCCTATGGTTTTTCTAATGTGGAAGAGATTAACAAATTAAAACATCTCAATCTCTATCAGTTGGGAGCGATGGTTGTAAAAACTGAAAAGCTAAAAGTTCTCGTTGATGATAAGTATAAGCTAAAGGCAAGAAAAGTTGGTGAGGACGATAGTATAAATCTAATCAGCGCTTGTGGTATCAGGCCTGATGGTTGGGATTTTAAATATGATAAAACATCGAAAGAAATCATTAAGAACATGTTTAAAACAGTTCTTATCGCTGCTAATTCACAATCATCACCTACTAATCCAGGATTGGTACTATTGCCCGCCATTGGTTCTGGAGTATGGGCAGGGAGTGATGACGTGGCTGGAAAGATGGCGGGTACTTTTTATTGGGGTGCATTTTTTGAAGCTTTGGAAGAATTAGAAACTTCCAGAGGTTTGCCAAATATCAGCAATATCGCGGTTAATGCCAATGGTAAAAGTCCGCGTGTTGCAGAGGTTTTTGCACAAAAATTGTCTGAGAATGCAATCAATGGTTTATGTAGAAAAGTTGTAAATATATCTAGAGATCAAACCGATATTCTGCTTCTTGCTGATAATTATAAAAAAGCAAATCCTAGCCACCAGGTTTTTTTAGTTAATGCCTCAGATCCTGACGTAACTCTAGGTCAACATGTAGGACAATATGTAAATAATTTAGTTCATGCTAGCACTACCGAAGAAAATTACGCTGCTTGCACAACAAGTTTGTTATGTGATGAGCAGATTACTCAAATTATGCAATATCCAGAGCGTATTTTTGGAGTTGGCAAAGAGAGCGAAGTGCGTTCGCTGTTAGAAGCTCAAGCGCAGTTAAAATTTGCAGCAATTAAGAGAGAGCAAGAGAAAACTTATAAAGAAGTTTTTCAGAAGGATTTGAAAGATAAAATTACTGGCGCAGACCATGTAGGTTTTGATTGGTGGATGTTTCCCAGCCACTCAAACAATCAGGATAAACAAGAATATTCAATTAATCACAAAACCACTCTCGGTAAAGCAGTTTATAAAAAACTTGCCACTGATAAAAAATATTTAACCAGCTATCGCGACTCTATCGAAATATATTTTTCTGCTTGTGGTTGGGATGTAAAAAAAGGTGAATTAAGGCCTGGAGTTTCTACTCTGAAACAGCCGCATGAAATTCGTTTTGATAAGCTTGTTGAATCTTTTTTAGGAATGACGCTTGACAATCAAAGACGTTTGGAATGTTTTAAAACTCAAGATGAGCAAAATGATTTTTTCAGAAATATTAAAAAATTTGCTGACCGGACAAATCAGCATGGCTCTAATGGAAATTATAAAGCCTATCACAAAACTCTTGGAGAGATAGCAGCAACACTTACTCAAAAAATAGGGACAAGAGGTGCTGAGGCTCCGCCACCAGTAAAGATAGTGCAAGCATCAACTTTAGAATCTTCTAAAGATATCCTAGATTACGTTATTAATAATATTAAGAAAGTTACTGATCCAAAAGAGCGAGAAAGAGCCATAAAAACCAAAGTTCAATATGGAAATTCAGAGTTGGATCTTTTGACTTATGCAATTTGCTCTAACTTGAAAAATCTTACTGCAGATGCCCTGATTGATTTAATGGGTAATATGATAAACAATGGCGCCGATTGCAATGCCCGAAATGATGATCACGCCACTTTTTTACATCATTTGGTAAGACGGTATAAAGATGCAGTGAAGACCGGCAATCAAGCGAGTGTAGATAAGGTGTTTAAGGTAATGGATGCATTTGTCACGAAACACAAACCTGCTCTTTTTAATGATAGCAATAACCGGACACCATTTGATAACGCACTAGCTGATCAGAAACTTCTCAAATTAAAAGATAAGCTTTATGTCCGCAATTACTCGGTGTCGCCAACCAAGCGCACAGACGCAGTAATTTCAGATTATGAAAAAAAACTTGGCATTACAGATTCTAACGACACGGCATTTCTCAGTGATCATACTGTTGTAAAGTTTTCGGCCACTACTACCGATGCAAGAAAGGCAAAAATCTTCTCTTGGAACATGATGAATCAATGCAGAGATGATGGGAAAAAAGGTTACTCTAATAATCCTGCTAATTTTCATGAAAAAAGTAAGCAATATCGCGTAAGATTAGATCGCGAAGTTGATTATATTGAATCTTTATTAGAAAATAATTGGCCCGATTTTTTCAACTTGCAAGAAGCGCAAGGGCTTTTTGAAATTACCGCCAGAGGTCATAAAAAACTGGATAAAAATTTTGTGACACGAATGAAGGCAAAAGGCTATGAGGTTGTAGCTCCTACTGAAGGAAAAAATTTACTTACAATCTATAGAAATAATTACGATCGTGGCGAGATCCATCAAGATCTTTACGATAACTATGGGCATTCCACTACTTCTGTTATAACTTTTATTGATAAAGCGGGAAAGAGCATCGCGATTGGTAATATGCATCTTGATTTTGAAGCAAAAGAATTCCCAGAATTAAAGAGAATTCAACAACATTTTAATGAGAAAAATCTTCCCTGCATTCTCACGGGCGATACCAATCATACAGTCCAAGAAATGAAGGGCGTGGTTCCGGGATCTGTGGGTGATGAAGGACATGCGACTTGTTTTGATTGCGTCGCCGCTGGATTGGATGGCAAAAATGATTACACAAAATATACCAGCACCGATACTCGTACTGGTAAGGCAAAATCATATGATCTCGCAATTGGCAATAAATTAGCTACAATAACAGTTGAAAGTTATAAAAAATTTGAAGCAGATAAAGATGGTAAAATAACACAGAAAGAGAGAACGCCTGTGGCCGCAGCAGCATTACCAGCACCTTCCGCAAAACCAAAAAGCTCTCTGATCATTGCATCTTCAATGGGCGCTTCCATAACTGTTGTTGATAATGAAGCTCGCTTTGTAGGGTTTCCATTGCCTGCAGTTAGGGGGGAATTGGTTAAAGTCGTTGCAGGATTTTTGAGTCCTAATGGGCATATTGAAGAAGCGGCTTCCAAGGAGAATAAGAGAGGATTTAAGGTTGTTGTTAGCGGTCAAGATTACAGATTAGCGCCACTTTCAGAAGTAGCTAAAACTGGTGAGAAAGTAGCTTCAGAAATTATAGAAGATGAAGTAAAATTATGGCGAGAAGGTATAAAATTTTATTATGATTTAGAGGGTGTAAAAGTCAGTTTATCGGAGATGAGGAAATCTTTACCGGAAATTGAAGGGGCGCTGAAAGACTTTAAAATAAATGATATTACTTCTCTAACGCAGAATGATTTTGTTGAAAAATTGCTGCTTCCTATGATGCAAATAAAAGGTGGCAAAGGGCGGCTTACAGATAGGCAAATAAATTTATTGAACGTCATAGCCCCATATATTCTTTTTAGATTTGAGTGCAAACAAAGCTTTAAAATGACCAAAGATAATGGAGTTGAGGTTCTTCGGAGCAATAACCAATTATCTCAGGTGCGGCCTTTTTATTATAATCATCTGCCAAAGCTTGATTCTGAAAACACTCTTGAGGCAAGATATTTTTTGGAAAACAAAGAATTAAAAGCTAAAAAACGGCTGGAGTTAAAAAACAGGTTTAAAGCCGCAGTTAAGTTACAACTTTGTGCTGCTGCTGACAATTCTGAAGGTTGTTTTATCATGGAGCCAAATGCCTATCTTCATGCTCTTGATATAGCTGGGCGAGTAGAAGGTAAGGAAATGTTTCTAGAAGCTGCAATTGAAGCGATAGGAGATTTTTCAAACAATACGGAATCAGCAAATAAATTAGGAAAAATCTTTTTGCAAACCACGGTTAATAATGATCAAGCTAAAAAATCAGTCACGAAAATGACAGGCATAGAGTTATACCTGACTAGAGGAATGGATGCTGCTTATCCTCATATTTCAAAAGGAGCTGGGAAGCCAGTTGCTCAAATGGTTATGGGTGCAGCCACTCGTCCAGTAGGGAACGGTGCTTTTGGAGGCGGATCTCAAAATGCTGCTGAGGAAAATTTATTACGTCAGATGCCAGCTTTTGGATTGGTTGCGGGACCGCAAAATAATGATAAATTGCTAGAGCTTGGGTTCTTGAAGGCTGCAGCCAGAGATATTTCTAGTGCGGTCGCTGCCCCTGCATCAAAGGCAACAACATCAATTAGTTCTGAGATTAAGGACTACATTAGTAATAATGCCAACACTCAAGCCAATGATGAGGTGAAAAAATTAGTACAAGGCATCGCAGCACAAACTAACGAGACTAATCCAAAATCTGCTTATCGCGGCATTGGAGCTAAGGGTGAGTTGGTTGAGGAATATTCGCTAAAAGGCAGCACGGTTAAATCAAAAGGCATCAAGCTCTCTAGTGTTTTTTCTCACGACATTGAGAGATTTATGTTAGAAGGTTATGGAGTGGGATCTAAAACTTTAGAAGGTAAGATTATCACTAGCGTTACGATTAACGGAGCGGATGCAACTATTGCTGAAATTTTTTACAATAATAGCGGAGACGCTACTAAAGCCTTACGAGCTATTGCCGCCGCATTTCACGCGGAAGGTATGGTGAATTTTACTACTTCCGACGGATCGAAATATTCTTGCGACAATACTAACAATAAAACTGCTATTTTTGCACCGGGTAAATTAAATGAATGGTCGGCTTTAAGTGAAATGTTGGATAAAGACAAAGATGCTGCTGAAGAGGCGATTAGAAATGCAATTGCTGCTCCTCCTCCATCGACATCGCCATCATCGCCAATAGCGACATCAGTAAAAAATCCCAAACCCAGAGCTCAGGGTTAAATCCCTTTCTAGGCCAAATCCAATTTCAGCCTTCCTGCAAAAAATATATCCATATTACGCCCAGAAGTGCGGATTATTGGTTGTGCTCACGGAAGAAAATGCAAAACGCACTGCTCAAAATCTAAATCAACAGATGCTCGTGAGTTGAGCAAGGGAGTTATGCGCCAGCTTCACGCCGAAAACAACAAAGCAGCAAAAGCTCGTGGCAAATTGAGTAAAATTAATTCAAATTCTTGACGAATTTCTAACAAAATTACTCAAGATTTTGAGCTAGAAAAAGATTTGACTCTGGGTTTTTTGAGAAGTTAGATTTGCAACGTCCCCGATTTACAACGCTCAAAACAATTAACCACGGCCCACTAAAAAATGCCAAAAATCAACCAAGAAACCGCTGAAAACTCACAAATCATAATCTATCAAAGCGAAGACGGAAAAATAAAACTTGATGTTGAATTGCAGCAAGAAACCGTTTGGCTTAATCAAGAGCAAATGGCGCTTTTATTTGGTAAGGTTCGAAGCACAATAGCCGAACATATCCAAAACATTTTTAAAGAAGGTGAGCTTGAAGAAAATGTGGTTTGTCGGGATTTCCGACACACCACTTCGCACGGCGCAATCAAAGGCAAAACGCAAGAAGGTGATGTTAAATATTACAATCTCGATGTTGTAATTTCTGTTGGCTACCGCGTTAAATCAAAACAAGGCACGCAATTTAGAATTTGGGCAACCAACAGGCTGAAAGACTACATTATCAAAGGCTTCGTCTTGAACGATGAGAGGTTCAAGGCTGGTAAATCGATGAATTACTTTGATGAATTGCAAGAAAGAATCAGAGAAATTCGGATTTCTGAGCGGTTCTTTTATCAAAAAATTAAAGACATCTACAAAACCAGCATTGACTACGATCCAAAAGATGAAGGAACCGTTGAGTTCTTTCAAATTGTACAAAATAAGCTTTTATGGGCGATAAGTAAGCAAACCGCAGCCGAGTTAGTTTATGAAAGAGCCAACGGCAGCTTGCCTTTTATGGGCATGAAATCTTGCGATAAAAAAATTGAAAAACTAATTACCAAAAAAGATTCAGAAATTGGCAAAAATTATTTAGATGAAGATGAAATTAAACTTTTAGGGCTTTTGGTTGAACAATATCTTGCTTTTGCAGAGACGATGGCAAATCAAAGAATTGCAATGTACATGAAAGATTGGATCGAAAGACTTGATGCAATTTTGCAACTTAACGGCAGAGAAATTCTGAAACATGCAGGAAAAGTAAGTCATAAAATTGCAGTTGAAAAATCGGGAAATGAATATCAAAAATTTAAAGAACTGCAAAAAGAAAGTGAAAGAAAATCAAGCTTAAAAGAGCTTGAGATGGATATTAAAAATATAAAAACATAAGCCACTCGCAAATCAGAAGTATCATTAAAGGAACCTCTGAATAACCCACAAATTCCCCACCCATCAACGGCAGATTCTTAGAATTTCTGAATTCCAAAAAATTCCTCAGTTTTTATCGTAATTTTCTCACAAAATCAGCCAATATTCTAGCCAATTTTGTTATTTTTGTGGTTCTTTGTGGATAGTTGCGACCGTAGGGCGCAACTATCCCTTGCTCAGGTGTGAATTGCTATCGGCATCAGTTGTTTGCGAATCATGAACAGGTTGGATAATGCGAATAAAATATTGAGCTGACCCAAGTTGGGCGTGGTTTGTAACCGCGCCCTTAAGTTCATAAAGTAATTTTAATTTTGTAAAACATTAAGGGATAATGCGAATAAAATATTGAGCTGACCCAAGCTGGGCGTGGTTTGCAACCGCGCCCTTAAGTTCATAAAGTAATTTTAATTTTGTAAAACATTAAGGCGGCATTACAAATGCCGCCTAGCGCTTGCAATTGCCGCTGCTCCATCGACATCGCCATCATCGCCATCCCGCGCTGGGCGTGGTTCGCAACCGCTAACCGATAGATTTAATTTTGATCTCAAGCCAGTCTTGCTAAGAAAATTTCCCCCGCGCTGGGCGTGGTTTGTAACCGCGCCCTTAAGTTCCGCACCCTTAAGTTCATAAATTAATTTTGTAAAACATTAAGGCGGCATTACAAATGCCGCCTAGCGCTTGGCCCCTGCGCCTAGCGCTTGACCCCCGCGCCTAGCTCCCGCGCTGGGCGTGGTTTGCAACCGCGCCCTTAAGTTCCGCACCCTTAAGTTCATAAATTAATTTTAATTTTGTAAAACATTAAGGCGGCATTACAAATGCCGCCTAGCACTTGGCCCCTGCGCCTAGCTCCCGCGCTGGGCGTGGTTTGTAACCGCGCCCTTAAGTTCATAAATTAATTTTAATTTTGTAAAACATTAAGGCGGCATGAGGAAAAATTGCTGGCATAGCTTCTTCTACACCACCTAGTCGCAGTCGTTAACTGATAGATTTAAACCCAGATCCGTCATTAGAAATTTACATAATTCGCCTTAGCCAAGAAAATACGCGGTTGAATCAGAATTTTTTAGTGCGCACTTATCAAGTGATAAGCTTACGCCTAAAAAATCCCGCTTCGCCCTTTATTTTCTTGGCTAAGCC
>CAMCMF010000046.1 GCA_945875865.1 Rhizobium sp. Q54 | reverse complement strand
CCACGTACTCTAGAGCCGGTATTCAAACTAGACTAAAGGGCACCTCTAAAAATTGTCTTTTCCGGTAATTTTGAGTTTTAACAAATTTGCTCGAGAGCACGTATATCTAATACGCTTGCCTTCTCGCAAATTTGTTAAAACTCAAAATTTCTCGAAAAATCCTAATTTTTAGAGGCGCCCTTAATGCTTAAAAAGGTATAAATGATCACCGCTAAAAAAACGATGAGCAAAAAAACCGAAAAAAATATTATTGATAAGCCTCTCTCCTGATTACCAAATAACCAGCCTGCAAGCGAGCTGAACATTGCCGAGGCAATGGTCATTATTAATTTATCAAATCCGATTTCTTCCTTCAGACGATCTTTAGTTTTCATTGGCGCGGTGTGTTAGGTTTTTTGTGGTGTCAAAAAACTAATTTAACTTAACGCCTCGTCAATTAATTTTTTCTGCTCGCGAGCATGGTACGAAGCATAACCAGTTGCCGGAGATGCAGAAGAAATTCTGCCGACATATTTCGCACGAGAAAATTTATGCTTAACCGCGAGAGCTGATTCCTCAAACAACTCTTCAACAAATTTCCACGCACCCATATTTTTAGCCTCTTCTTGGCACCAGATTATTTCGGCATCTTTATATTTTTTTAGCTCAGCTTGAACTTCTTGCGCTGGGAAAGGATAAAGTTGTTCAAGACGAACTAGAGCTACATCTTTGATTTTTGCGGTCTCGCGAGCATCAAGCAAATCGTAATACACTTTTCCGCTACAGAAAACTACTTTTCTTGCGTCAGAAATTTTTTCATCCGAAATCAAACTTCTAAAATTTAAATCAGAAAATTCTTCAATTGTTGAAGTCGCAGCTTTGTGACGCAGCAAGGATTTTGGCGACATCACAACTAAAGGTTTACGATCTTTACTGTGAATCTGACGACGCAACGCATGGAAAAAATTCGCCGGATTTGTGATGTTAACTACGCGAAGATTATCATCAGCGCAAGCTTGCAAATAGCGTTCCAAACGAGCCGAGGAATGTTCAGGTCCTTGTCCTTCATAGCCATGCGGCAGCAACATTACCAAGCCAGATTTGCGCAACCATTTCACTTCACTCGATGCAATAAATTGATCAAAAATAATTTGTGCGCCGTTAGCAAAATCACCAAATTGTGCTTCCCAAATTGTTAGTGTATTTGGAGCACTCAGCGAGTAACCATATTCAAAACCAAGCACGCCATATTCCGACAAAACTGAGTCATAAACTTCGTATTTTGCTTTATTTTCGACAGCAGAAAAAACGCTGTGACGACGCCCATTTAGTGCATCATGAAGCATTGAGTGACGATGCGAAAAAGTTCCGCGACCGGAATCTTGTCCTGTTATTCGAACCGGAAATCCTTCATTTAAAAGTGAAGCGAAAGCCAAAGATTCTGCGCAACCCCAATCGATTTCTTTTCCCGCTTCAACCGCTTGTTTTCTAGCTTCAAGCTGACGAATAATTTTTGGATTAGCATTAAAACCAGCTGGAACTTCAACAGTTTTTGCGATCAAATTTTGCAAAGTTTTTTTATCCAGAGAAGTTTTTGGAAGTGACTTATCGCCATCTTTAATATGGCTCCATTCACCTTTCATCCAATCAGCTTCTGTTGGTTTATAAGTTGCGGCTTTGTCAAATTCTGCTGATAAAAATGCATCAAAATCTGCGGCTAATTTTAAATAATCGCCTTCCAAAATTGAACCTTCAAAAACCAATTGCTGCGAATAAATTTTTTCCAAACTCGGATGATTTTTAATCACATTATACATCACTGGTTGAGTATAAAGTGGCTCATCGCCTTCATTGTGACCATATTTGCGATAGCACACCACATCTAGCACCACGTCCTTTTTGAAAGTTTGGCGATAGCGCGTAATGATGTCGGAAATTTTTACCACCGCTTCAACATCATCACCATTAACGTGGAAGATTGGCGCTTCGATTGTTTTGGCGAGATCAGAAGCATAAGTTGTGCAGCGCGAATCTTTTGGATTGGCAGTAAAACCGATTTGGTTATTGACGATGATGTGAACTACGCCACCAGTTGTGTAACCTTCCAAACCGTTCATCACCAAATTTTCCATCACCAAACCTTGACCGGCAAAAGCCGCATCTCCGTGAATTAAAATTGCTAAAGCTTGTTTACGATCTGAATCTTTAAAACGATCTTGCACTGCACGAATGCGACCAGAGGCCACCGGATTCACCGCTTCCAAATGCGAAGGATTAAATGCCAATGAAAGTGCAATTTTATTGCCGGCAATTTCACGATTTGAAGCGTAACCCATGTGATATTTCACGTCGCCAGATTTAGTAATTCCTTCCGGCATTCCTGGAGTTCCTTGGAATTCAGAAATCATTTGGTGATAAGGTTTTCCCATCACGCCAGTTAGAGTGTTCAAACGACCGCGATGCGCCATGCCGATGGTGATTTTTTTCACGCCAGCTTTTGCCGCAACATCGATAATTTTTTCAACGGAAGAAATTGAAGCATCTCCGCCTTCAATCGAAAATCTTTTAGCACCGGGAAAGCGTTTATGGAGGAATTGTTCGAAGCGTTCGGTGCGAATAACTTCTTTTAAAACTTTTAATTTTTCTTCTTTAGAAAGTGCTAAGAAAGCAGCATTTTCAACCTCTCCAAGCAACCATTCTTTTTGCTTAGAATCAGAAATATATTCAAATTCGCAGCCCAATTTATTGGCATAAACAAATTCTAGATAAGAGATAATTTCAGAAACTTTAGATTTTTTTCCGCGAAATTTTGCTTCTTTTTCCAAATCAGAATCTTCGATTCCATGACTTGCCGGATCAATTTCAGCAACACGAACTCTCTCGGTTAAACCAAGTGGATCAAGGTTTGCTGCCAAGTGACCAGATCTTTTATAGGCTAAAGCTAGGTTGTTGATACGAATATCCAGATCTTTGCTTGCAACTTCAGTGCCGCAGCTTTTTTTTGCGCTATCTTTTTTAACAATTGAAGAAATGTCGAAATCTTGCGAACCAATAATCTGCACGCCACGAGCGCTCCAAGATGGACCGTTATAATCGGCTAAAATAGATTTAACTTCATCCTTATTTTGCGTAAAAAATTCCGTCCAGCTGGCATCAACTGAAGCGGGATTTTGTGAAAATTTTTGATATAGTTCGTTAATAAAAACTATGTTCGCACTAAAAAATGGCGATGTTTTTGATAATTCTTTTGACATGTTTTAAAGAAAAAATTCGAGATCAAATCAATAGTGGGGCGCGCAAACTAAAAAATGGAGAACTTAATTTCAAGTGGACAAATTGCGCTAAAACTTATTGTTGACTTAAATTTTAAAACCTCCGATCTCATTCACACCCCGCCGAATATCCCCTTACCTCTCTTCTCAGTTAATCAGAAAACTTAACGCATATGCCAAATACCCTTGTTGTTATCAATGAAGATTTTTCGAAAATGGTTGTCGGAAGAAGCGGTTCTCTGTCCTACATCGTTGCGGCCTTACAAAGAGGGGAAGATGTTTTTATACATAATTTGCCAGAAAATCCTGCAAAGGGACAAGCCTTTCCAAGCGATCCAACTGCTTCGGTTGCAGCAATTCACTTGTATCCAAAATCAACTTTCGCCGAAGAATTAATTGCCGCTTACATTTCAGAAAATGGAAAGCTTGTTGATGTGATAGAACATGAGTTAAGGGCGCGCAAAGCACATGAATTAATGGCGCGCAAAGCAGATAAAACTTATCTTTATGGTATCGAGTTAGCTAAAGTAGAAAAAATAAAAGTTGCCAAACTACCAAAATATTCAGCAAAGGATCAGGAGCAAATTGCTCTTGTGGGTATCGATAACGTAGTTCAAAGATTGGAGCCAATGAATGCGCCATTCCCGCCACAAGGAACAGAAAATTTTGATGGCGCTTTGGAAAGCATGCAAGCCGGTCTTCCAGGCAAAAAATTCAATGCTCCGATTGGATTGTGCGACAAGGAAAATAACAAAATGAACGTCCAATTAAAGGCGATGGGGAAAGAAGAAATCTCAACTCCAACTGAAGAATTTAAACTCAATCAGGATTTTGCTGCAGCACTTCATTCAATGTTTGCAAAAAGCGTGGAAATGTTTCCGGGCAACAAACCAAGAATCGTTCTTAAGCCACAATATTCTGCGCAATCTTGCGGGGTTTGTGCGATTGAAATTGATGATGAAAAAGGCATGACTCTTGCTGACCTAAAAAACAGAAGTATCGGGGAATTAGCGCAGCATCAGAGCTACAGTTTCAAATCTGGGTTATCAAATGATGCTATGTTATCAAATGATGCTATGAAAGAAATGACTGAAATCTTGCTTTACGTTCAAAGATTAGTCACCGATCCAGAAAAGCTTGCAACAGTTGCGAAATCAACAGCTAGCGAAATCTTACGCACAGAAATTCAAAGCTCCGCAGCTGAACTTTATAGCGAAGGAATTCTGGCTCAGCCTTTCTTGCAAGGCGTTAAAAAAGGCGACATTAGAGCTAATATCGTAAAAGATAAAAATGGAAATTTCGTTCTTCACGGCTATACTTACAGAGCCTCAGCTCGCGCCGCAGATAGCACAGGATTTACAACTTGCTACACGACAGGAGCAGCAACTTCAGCGCCAGTTGAGTTTTTAAGTAAGCTCGAACAAGAAAATTTAAAGAGTGTCACCACAATCTTCCTCGAGCTTCTAAATACTGATCCCGAATATAGAACAATGTACGAAAACTCGATGGAAATCGGTGTCGATTTTGTGCCAGTTGGCGATGAAAAAGGAAGCATAGTGCATGGCGAAACCAATCACACTTGCCCAGCTCTTGGACCAATCAGCTCAGCATTAAAAGAAGCTATGAGAAGAGTGGAACATCCGGAAATAAAATCAGAATATGATGGCGGTGTTGACTACGCTCATCACGTTTTAGATGCTCAACAAGCTGCTCAAACGCGCCACAGTGCAAAATCTCCCAGCGCAACTATAGCAGTAGCATCAACTCCTCTCCAATTCGCTACTGGAAAGGCAGCCGATGAACAAAAAGGTAACGGATTATTTGGCTAGTTAAGTTTACCAATCGCCATAAAAAAATGTCATCCTCACAAAAGTGGGAATGACATTTTTTTTGCCCGATGGAAATAAAATTCTGAGAAAAGATTGGTAGCGGGAGAGGGAATCGAACCTGAGACACGCGGAATTATGATCCCGCTGTTTTATCGGAAGTTAAAAGCTAAATAAAATTCTGTGAAAGTTTGGTAGCGGGAGAGGGAATCGAACCCCCGACACGCGGATTATGATCCCGCTGCTCTACCGACTGAGCTACCCCGCCAAAAAATTAACTTCTAAACATCTCCTCAAACATGAATTGAGGCGCGGCATCATTTTGATTGGATTTAATTTTTCAAACTTTTTTCTGAGGAAAGAATAAGCAACAACTCACAACATAAAATGTTGTTTATTAACATTTTATGTTGTGAGTTGTTGTTAACTAATGAGAAACAATATTATGAAAGCACAAAACGAACCAACAAAAACACTAACCATTTCACTTCCCGCTAATTTTTACCGCGGCTTAGAACAGGCAGCTTTAGAGCATGATAGAAGTAAAAACTATTTGATCAAAAAAGCAGTCGAGAACTATTTGGAAGATTTATATTTTTCTAAAAGAGCCGAAGAAGTTTTAGCAAGAAATGAGCCCACTTACACCTTAGAGGAAATCGCAAAAGAATATGGCCTATCAAATAATCTTCAAAGCATCAGCAAAAAAAGATCTAGCAAATCTAGAAAAGCCACTTCAACAAAGAATTCACGACTCGCTAAACGAAAAAGTTAAAATCAATCCAGGCTCGCATTGTGAGCCTCTTCGCGGCACAAAAAAAGGATTGTTCAAACATCGCGTCGGTGATTATCGGATTATTTGTGAGATTAGAAATTCTGAATTGATTGTTCTGGTAATCGACATCGGTCATCGCCGAGAAATTTATTCCTGAGATTTTAACCCAGATCCGTCATTAGAAATTCGTCTACTTTGCCTAAAGCTTGAAACTGCGCGGTTTCAAGCTTTAGGCAAAGTATCCTGAATTTCTAATGACGGATCTGGGTTTAACTTATTTTTTAAAATCTATCAGCAATCAACTGCAAATTCTCAAATTTTTTAATCTGATCCCTCAACTTCGTAGCCTTTTCAAAATCAAGCTCGGTCGCCGCTCGCAACATTTCCTTTTTCATTTTATCAAGATCGCGCTCACTTGGAATTTTAGTAATTTTTTCATCAATTCCTGCGGCATCTTTTTTATAAAGATTCGCCAAAGCTGAGCTAAAAGATTTGAAAGTTGTAGTCGGCGTAATGCCGTGTTTTTTATTGTAAGCGATTTGGATTTCTCTTCGGCGATTCGTAATTTCTAAAGCTGATTTAATCGATTTAGTTTCCTTATCCGCATAAAGAATAACTTTGCTTTCAGAATTTCTTGCAGCACGACCAATCGTTTGAATCAGAGAAGTTTCGTTGCGCAAAAATCCTTCCTTATCCGCATCCAAAATTGCCATCAGCGCACATTCCGGAATATCCAAACCTTCACGCAATAAATTCACGCCAACGAGACAATCATATTTTCCCAAACGCAAATCTTGGATGATCTCGATGCGATCAAGCGTATCAGTGTCGGAATGCATGTAGACAACTTTGATTCCATTGTCGTTGAGGTAATCCGCCAAATCTTCCGCCATTTTTTTGGTCAGAGTTGTGACCAAAGTTCGAAAGCCGCGATCCTTGGTTTTATTGATCTCAATTAATAAATCCTTCACCTGATTTTTCGCCGGACGAATTTCGCAAAGTGGATCAAGCAAACCAGTGGGGCGAATAATTTGCTTAATAATTTCACCATCAGTTTTGGCTAATTCATATTTTCCAGGAGTGGCTGAAACATAGATGGTTTGTGGCTTGAAAGCCTCCCATTCCGAAAATTTTAGCGGACGATTATCGAGTGCGCTAAGCAGGCGAAAACCAAATTCCGTGAGATTAGATTTGCGCGCAAAATCACCCTTATACATGCCATCAACTTGTGGAACCGAAGCGTGACTTTCATCAACAAACAGCAATGCATCTTGCGGAAGATATTCAAAAAGAGTCGGTGGAGCCGCGCCAACCGGACGTCCGGTTAAATAGCGCGAATAATTTTCGATGCCTTTGCAAGAGCCGACAGTCACCAACATTTCCATATCGTAAGTGGTGCGCTGGTTTAATCGCTGTGCTTCGACGAGCTTGCCCTTATCTTCCAAATCCTTCACCCGAATCGCTAAATCATTTCTGATATTTACGATGGCGCCTTTCAAAACATCGCTCGGCGTCACATAATGCGAAGATGGATAAAGTGCAATTTCATCAAGTTTCGCCAAATTTTCGCCAGTCAACGGATCAAATTCGACGATCTCTTCAATCTCATCACCAAACATTGAAATGCGCCACGCGCGGTCATCCAAATGTGATGGAAAAATATCAACTATGTCGCCTTGCACGCGAAAACTACAGCGCTCAAAAGCCACATCATTGCGCTCATATTGCAAATCGACAAGTCGCAGCAAAAGTTTTTGACGATTTATTTCTTGCCCAGATTTGAGGCGCAAAACCATCTTCGAATAAAATTCCGGCGAACCAATACCATAAATGCAAGAAACCGAAGCGATGACAATAGTGTCTCTGCGCTCAAATAAAGCGCGGGTTGCCACGTGACGTAAGCGATCGATTTGCTCGTTGATTGAGGAATCTTTTTCGATGTAAGTATCGGTTTTTGGAACGTAAGCTTCCGGCTGATAATAATCGTAAAACGACACGAAATACCCAATTTCATTCTCCGGAAAAAATTCCTTCATCTCGCCATAAAGCTGCGCCGCGAGAGTTTTATTATGCGCCATAATCAACGTCGGGCGCTGAGTTTGTTGGATAATATTCGCCATGGTAAAAGTTTTACCCGAGCCAGTAATTCCGAGCAGAACTTGATCTTTTTTATTTTGATTTATTCCGGAGACAAGTTTTTCAATCGCCTGTGGCTGATCACCGGCGGGGGAGAATTTTGATGCGAGTTTGAATTTTTGGTTCATTATCCTCGTGGGGGAAAAGTATCTTTAATTTTTCCATCTCTTCCATGCACAACTAATTCTAATTTTTGATTCTTTGCAATCTTTATAGCACAAGCAATTGCCTCTCTCTGAGCATCAAAAACTTTTGTTACCCTATCCGAATTGGATTTTTTTATTGCCCATTCTCCATTCGATGGCACCACATGCTGCGAGCTTCTAGCTGCATTAACATATTTCTTTACTACATCACGACCTTTTGAGGATTGTAGTTGAATAGCTTTCATAATTTATTATCTTCCGTTGATTATTAGAGCCTTAATTTCTTCTTCAGAAATTTGCTCTTTTTCTAAAAAAGAGATCATTTCGCTTCTGCTCTCAAAAGAGATTTCTACAAATCTTAGATCATTATTATCGATCATAATTTGCGATTTGTTCTCCAACTCAAGAGCCTCTTCTGGTAGAAGGTTGTAGTATATCAATATCTCGATATCGGTATTTTTTGCAATCTCCAACGCAACTTTTCTTGCTCCGGAATGAGTTTTAAAAAACTCTGATTCCGGTATTTTTCTCTCTCTTTCATGAAAAGCCTTGAAGCACCTAGTTAAGCTATGTGGCACTATAAAACAGATAATTGGAATATTGCCCGATTTTTTTATATTCGCTATTTTGATTTTTGCCCCTTCTTCTCTTGGCAAAGTAGAATCAAAAACAATTCCCTGAATCTCGTCTTGCTGATCATCGCTTTCGATTGGACAAAATTTTGCTACAAATTCCGTTTTACCGGAAGCGCTTCCACCGCACATCAATATCACTTTTTTATTTTTGATCTTCTTTAGCTCTTGATCAAATTTTTTATTCGCATTGCGAGCTGATTCCGTATGAAAATCATTAGCTTTTTCCGGAGAATATCCCGGCAAAACCTCTTTCTCGTCATCTATAGAAAAGATTTTGTACATACGAATGGTGAATTCGAATTGGAGCGGGTGAAGGGAATCGAACCCTCACGGCCAGCTTGGAAGGCTGGAACTCTACCGTTGAGCTACACCCGCATAAAATAAAATGGTGGACAGGGCAGGATTTGAACCTGCGAACGCTTGCGCGGACAGATTTACAGTCTGTTGCCATTGACCACTCGGCCACCTGTCCCCGATTTTATAACTCGAAAAAACGAGCGCGGCTTTATATGGATGGGCATTTTGAAAGTCAATTGGAGCAAATCTTGCAGGCAGAATTTTTTTGTAATTTCACTTTTCGGAATTCATTTTTTAGAAAATCAAAGATCAAAATTTTTCCGATCAAATCTTCGCCGATTCCTAAAATCTCTTTTATTGTTGTAGTTGCTTGAAGCGCGCCAATTGTGCCGGCGACCGATCCTAAAATTCCCTTTTCTGAAAGCGGAAGTGAAAAATTTTCATCAACAATATTTGGATTAAAACAAGCGTAGCACGGATTGTTTTTTTCATAAGATTTGAAGACCGAAACTTGTCCTAAAAATCCTTTTACCGCGGCAAAAATTAGCGGTTTTTTTTGCTCATGAGAAATTTCGTTGATGATAAAACGAGTCGGAAAATTATCAGTAGCATCCAAAATAAAATCGTAATTAGCGCAGATTTTTCTGAGAGTTTCGCGATTCGCGCGCACAGCAAAAATTTCTAAATTTATTTCCGGATTTAGTGCGAGAATTTTTTCTTTAGCGCTAACAACTTTTTTTTCTCCAAGATTTTTAACATTGTGAATCACTTGGCGCTGTAGATTTGAAAGCTCGACAACATCATCGTCAATCACACCAATATTTCCAACTCCGGCGGCGGCAAGATAAAATAAAAGTGGCGAACCAAGTCCGCCTGCGCCGATGATTAAAACGCGTGCGGACAATAATTTTTTCTGGCCCGATTCGCCGATTTCGGGGAGAATTATATTTCGTAAGTAGCGCTGTTTTTGGTTTTCGTTTAATGACATGAAATTGAATTTGTATCACGATGGACCCCGTCATGCGACGGGGTGACAACTTTAGGGAGTTGGAACGCCTTACTCTATTTTGTCACCCCGTCGCATGACGGGGTCCAGAAAACTTAATGTCCGGTAGAACCAAATCCACCAGCACCGCGCGAAGTTTCATCCAAATTTTCCACTTCCACAATCTCAGCTTGCTCATGTCTCGCGATCACGATTTGTGCAATTCGCATTCCTCGTGTAATCGTGAAATCAACTTGTGAGTGATTGATCAAAATCGCGCAAACTTCGCCGCGATAATCGGAATCTACCGTTCCTGGAGAATTCAAAACCGTGATGCCATTTTTTAGCGCCAAGCCAGATCTGGGGCGGACTTGCGCTTC
>CAMCMF010000045.1 GCA_945875865.1 Rhizobium sp. Q54 | reverse complement strand
GATGGATCAAGCAGAGTTGAATTTCAGTTCTGGGGAATATCGCTGCAATCGCCTCTGGTAAGCCTTTTAAGCCATCAACACAACAAATTAAAATATCTTGAACTCCGCGATTATGCAGGTCAGTTAAAACAGAAAGCCAGAAATTAGCTCCTTCATTTTCTGAGATGTAAAGCCCCAGAATATCTTTTTTCCCCTCGCAATTTATTCCTAAAACCGAATAAAAAGCCTTGGAGATTACTTTACTTTCTTCGGTGCATTTGAAGTGAATCGCATCAAGGAAAATTATCGGATAAACGCTTTCCAGCGGTCGATTCTGCCACTCTTTGATTTTGGGAATAATCTTGTCGGTGATTGACGTGATTAAAGACTTAGAAATCTCAATTCCATACATCTCCTCCATGTGAGTTACAATGTCTCGATAGCTCATTCCAAGACCATAAAGAGCGATGATTTTATCATCTAATTCTGGCGTTAAAATTGTTTGATTTTTCTTGATGATTTGTGGTTCGAAACTGCCATTTCTATCGCGTCCGACATCGAGGCAAAAAGCTGAATCTTTGCTTTTTACTAACTTGGAATTGTAGCCGTTTTTGCGGTTGTTAAAATCGTTACCAGATTCACTTGAATTTTCTTCAGACTCTTGTTTCTCACGCTGCAAATGATGGTTTAATTCTTCGCCTAAAGCTGTTTCCAGAATGTCCTTCATCATCGAACCAAACACACCATCCTTACCAGTAAAACCCTTGCCAGCGTAGAGTTTAGCTATTGCCTGACGTTTAAATGAATCGTAGTTGAAGTCTGGATTACAATCAATCCCCACGCCGCTGAAAGCACCATGTTGCCGAGCTTTTTTAGTCATAATTTCTCCGTCAATTTAAATTAAAATTAGCTGAAGAAGAATGAGCTAACGCTCATTTTCTTTCAGCTTTTAATTGACACGGAATTGGGGACGCTCTCTGCTATTATTGCAAAACGCCGAGAGAGTGGCATTGGATCACCAAACGCCCCTCAAGCAGAACAAGTTTGTTCCCAAGTAAACTGTGTGGTACAGTGAGCATGAGTTAATCGCAAGTTGCATTTTATTTTCTCCTAAATACTTTGCCGCGCCTCATTTAACGGTGCCTTTCTTGTAAGTAAAATTACAGATAAAGAACATTCCAATTCATACATCTCATGCCAAGAGTTTCTGTTGTTGCCAAAAACTATTCTAAAGCTTTGTTTGTTGCGGCTAAAAAAACTAACTCTCTTGATAAATCTGCTGCAGAGTTAGAAATTTTTAAGCAAAATTTTTCTACTAGCTTTGCTCATGAATTAAAAAATCCCGTCATCGCAAAAAATGATTTGGTGAGAATTATTTCTGATGTAACTCAGAAGTTTGGACTTGGTCAACTTACCTCAAATTTTTTCGCTTCAATCATCCGCAATCGCAGGCTGAATCTATTTCCAGAAATTTACGAAGATTTTATTCGCTTAGTTAAACAAGATAAAAACATTCTTGAAGTTGAAATAATTTCTGCAGTCAAAGCTAGCAAAACTCAAATCGATCGCGTAAAAGTTTTAGTCGGAAAAAAATATCCCGGCAAAACCATCGCAATCAAAGAAACCCTCCAAGAAAAAATCATGGGTGGAATACAAATCAAAGTTGGTTCGGAAATAATCGATGCCAGCTTGAAGAATCAACTTGAGACTCTGAAAAAAGAGTGTCTTGCCGCAATTAATTAACTTAAACAAACTACCTCTTTTATGGAATTCAAAGTCGAAGAATTTTCAAATATTTTACAAAGAACTATCGAAAATTTTCATAGTTCTGCCGAGCTAAAAGAAGTCGGTGAAGTTATCAAAGTTGGTGATGGCATTGCTCGCGTTTACGGTTTGGATAATGTGCAAGCTGGTGAACTTGTGGAGTTTGATTCTGGCGTTAAAGGCATGGCACTCAACCTTGAATCTGATAATGTTGGTATCGTAATTTTCGGCGATGCGCAAAAAATTAAAGAAGGTTCGAATGTTAAAAGAACCGGAAAAATCGTTGAAGTTCCGGTTGGCAAAGGTTTGCTTGGTCGTGTAATCGATTCTCTGGGAAATCCAATTGATGGCAAAGGTGCGCTTACTGATGTTGAATATCGTCGTGTAGAAATTAAAGCTCCCGGCATCATCGCTCGTCAGTCAGTTTCTGAACCGATGCAAACTGGTATTAAAGCCATCGATAGTTTGATTCCAATTGGTCGCGGTCAACGCGAATTAATTATCGGTGATCGTCAAACTGGTAAAACTGCCATCGTTCTCGATACTTTCATCAATCAAGCCAAAGCTCACGAGGAAGGTGATGAGAAGAAAAAACTTTATTGTATTTATGTTGCGATCGGACAAAAGCGCTCAACTGTAGCTCAAATCGTTAAAACTTTAGAAGATGCCGGCGCGATGAAATATTCGGTGGTGGTTTCTGCAACTGCCTCTGAAGCTGCGGCACTCCAATTTTTCGCTCCTTACACTGGTTGCACAGTTGGTGAATATTTCCGCGACAATGGCATGCACGCTTTAGTTGCTTATGATGATTTATCCAAGCACGCGGTTTCTTATCGCGAGATGTCACTTCTACTTCGTCGCCCACCAGGACGCGAAGCTTACCCAGGAGACGTTTTTTATGTTCACTCACGTCTTTTAGAGCGCGCGGCAAAAATGTCTGATGCTATGGGCGGTGGTTCTCTAACTGCACTTCCAATCATTGAAACTCAAGCCGGCGACGTTTCTGCCTACATCCCAACCAACGTGATTTCGATCACCGACGGTCAAATTTTCTTGGAAACTGAACTTTTTTACAAAGGTATTAAACCAGCGGTGAACGTCGGTTTATCGGTATCTCGTGTTGGTTCTGCGGCGCAAACTAAAGCGATGAAACAAGTTGCAGGAACCATCAAGCTTGACTTGGCGCAATTCCGTGAGCTTGAAGCTTTCGCACAATTTGGTTCTGATCTTGACGTGGCAACGCAAAAATTACTCGATCGCGGTCGTAAATTGACGGAGCTTTTGAAACAAAGCCAATATTCTCCAATGGGCTTCGAAGAGCAAGTTGCTTCGATCTATGTTGGTGTAAAAGGTTATTTGGATAAGGTTGGGGCGAAAGAAGTTACAAAATTTGAAAAAGAATTTTTGCGCAAATTGAATTCATCTCATCCAGAAATTTTAGCTTCGATCAAAAAAGAACAAAAAATTACCGACGAAATCGAAGGTAAATTGAAAAAAGCCATCGTGGAATTTTTGGAAATTTTCTTGAATCACGCTCCGTCAGGACATCTTGATCATTCAGGTCTGTCAGATCGTTTAGCCCACGACAAAAAATAAAAAATGGCGAATCTAAAAACTCTCAAAACTCGAATTAAGTCGGTTAAATCGACACAAAAAATGACCAAAGCCATGAAAATGGTGGCGGCTTCGCGCTTGAAAAAAGCTAAAAGTGCCGTGGAGTCAATGCGTCCTTTTTCTGATAAGATTGAAGAAATGATTGTTTCTCTCGCTTCAAATGTTGCAGTGCGCAGCAATTTCAATGAAAAATTTCCACTTCTTACAGGTCGCGGAAAAGTTTCCTCGCGTTTGATAGTTGTAATTTCTTCTGACCGTGGCTTGTGCGGCGGTTTGAATAGTTCTACCGTAAAATTCGCTAAAAATCGTTTTAACGAATTGGTGGCTGAGGGTTATGAAGTGAAGCTTTTCTGTGTTGGTCGCAAAGCTTATGAGCAACTAAGATCGGTTTACGGAAAACAAATTATCGATCAAAATTTCGGCATTTTCAAAGGTCATATCGATCATAAAATCGCTGAAGAAATTTCTCAAAAATTAGTTAAATTATTCGACGAAAAAGCCTTCGATGTTTGCGAAGTAATCTACAGCAAATTCAAATCAGCAATCCTTCAAGAACAAGTTTGCAAGCAATTGATTCCAGTGCCGGTGAAGCTTGATAAAAAACAACAAGCAGTTGCAGAATCTCCAATTTCTTACGAGCCAGGCGAAGAAGAAGTTTTGATGGAACTTTTACCAAAAAATTTGACGATGCAAATCTACAATGAGTTGCTAGAAAATAGCGCTTCAGAGCAAGGTGCAAGAATGGCGGCAATGGAAGCCGCGACAAATAATGCCGGCAAAATGATCAAGAATTTGACGCTGGTTTATAACAGAACAAGACAAGCAAATATCACCAAAGAATTGATCGATATCATCTCCGGCGCCAACGTTGCCTAAATGCTCGTCGTCTTTTGAGTGTCTGCGTCGTTAGGCTGCGGTCATTTAAAGCTTCAATGTATAAGAATACATTTCGCTTCAAATGCCTTGCCTGCCTAGCATCCATCTCAAAATACTTAGAGCATTAAGTTCATGAATCTATCCCAAACCTGATTCAAGAACCCGAACTCATTTTTTAGTAGAAATAATTTTGCTGGCGAAGCTTCTTTGACTTATGACTTACGACTTACGACTAAATAACCTCTGGCTCAACATCGATAAACCAATCGGATTTTCTTCAGCAAAAGCCGTGGCGATTGTTAAAAGAATGACTGGTGCAAAAAAAGTTGGTCACGGGGGAACGCTTGATCCATTTGCGACCGGAGTGCTTCCAATTGCTATAAATCGTGCGACAAAAACTGCAGAAAAATTAATGGCGGCGCCAAAAAAATATTTTTTTCGTATCTCTTTTGGTGAATTTCGTGATACTGATGATGTGGAAGGAAAGGTTGAAGAATCTAGCTTAGCGCGACCAACAACTTTAGAATTAATTTCTGTGCTACCATTTTTTATCGGTAAAATCGAACAGACTCCGTCACGTTTTTCTGCGATAAAAATTAACGGTGAGCGCGCTTATAATTTGGCAAGAAAAGATATTCAATTTGAAGTGCCAAAACGCCAAGTAGAAATTTTTTCGCTAAAATTAATCGAAAATAATTCTGAATTTGCTGAGTTCGAAATTGAATGCGCTAAGGGAACTTATGTGCGCTCACTATCTCGCGCGATTTGTAAAAAAGTCGGAGTCTGTGGTTTTGTTTCAAAATTAACTCGCTTGCAAGTTGGCGATTTCTTTTATGAAAAAACAATTTCTCTTGACGCCTTAAAATCCGTCACTAATTACGGCGCTCCAATTTTTGATGGCTCGCTGCTTTTGGTGCAGGATGTCCTAAATTAAGGTGGCTAGATTCAAGAGATTTTCTGTAAATTGTAGATCGAAGTCATAACTAAAACTTTAATAAAAATGTCATTTCTAAACAAATCGAAGAAAGAAGTTATCGCCGAATTCGCTCAAGAAAAAAAAGATACCGGCTCAGTAGATGTGCAATGCGCAATCATAACTCAGCAAATTAGTAATCTTACTGAGCATTTAAAAATTCATAAAAAAGATTTTTCTTCTAGAAGAGGATTATTAGTTCTTGTTGGAAAAAGAAGAAGTCTGCTTGATTACCTAAAAGCTGGCGATTCAAAACGTTACGAAGCACTAATCAAAAAACTCGATATTCGTAAATAGGTTTGTTGACCTCCTTATCTCAAATTATCTGTTGCTAAAAAATTCTTAAACTATCCTTAACCTAACCTACTAACCAAAGCTGAAAAATATGTTCAATGTTGTAAAAAAAGAAATTAACTGGAATGGAAAAATTCTATCTCTTGAAACCGGAAAAATCGCTCGCCAAGCTAGCGGAGCAGTTGTTGCAAAATATGGTAATACTACAGTTCTATGTGCAGTAACTGTTGCTGGCAAAGCTGCTGAAGGCATCGACTTCTTCCCACTAACTGTTAACTATCTCGAAAAAACTTACGCTGCAGGAAAAATTCCCGGCGGATTTTTTAAGCGCGAAGCTAAGCCATCTGATCTTGCAACTCTAACTTCACGCTTGATCGATCGTCCAATTCGTCCACTTTTCCCATCAAACTTCTACAATGAAGTTAACGTGGTTTGCACCCTTTTATCTTATGATTCAAGCTGCACTCCAGACATCGTTGCTTTGATTGCCGCTTCTGCTGCTCTAGCAATTTCTGAAGCTCCATTTTCAGAAGCTGTTGCTGGAGTTAGAGTTGGTCTAGTTGGCGAGCAATTCGTTGTTAATCCAAGCAATGAAGAAGTTAAAGGAAGCCGCTTAGATCTTATCGTTGCCGGAACAAAAAGTTCAGTTTTGATGATCGAATCTGAAGCGAAAGAATTAACTGAATCTGAAATGCTTGCAGCAATCAATTTTGCTCATGAAAATTTTCAACCAGTGATCGATATGATCAATGAATTGAAAGCTGAAGCAGGAAAAGAAAAAATCACAGTTAAAGCTCCAGAAAATTCTGCTCTTAAAAAAGAAATCGCCAATTTCATCGGTGGACGCTTGATCGCTGCTTACAAAAAACAGCAAAAACAAGCTCGTGCAACTGACCTAGATTCAATCAAATCTGACATCGAAGCTAAATTCATCAGCGAAGAAAATGGCATTTGCAAAAACAAACTAAAAGCAATCTTCAAAGAACTTGCGCAAGAAATCGTGCGTAATGATGTATTAGAAAATAGCATCAGAATTGACGGTCGTAAAACTGACGAAATTCGTCAAATCGAAATCGAAACTGGAATTCTTCCACAAGTTCACGGTTGTGCTCTATTCACTCGTGGCGAAACTCAAGCTCTAGTTGTTGCAACTCTTGGCTCAGGAAAAGACAAGCAACTTGTTGAAACTCTTGACGCTGGAATGACTGAAGAACATTTCATGCTTCACTACAATTTCCCTCCATATTCTGTTGGTGAAACTGGACGCGTTGGAGCTCCAGGACGTCGCGAAATCGGTCACGGAAAATTGGCTTGGAGAGCTTTGAATCCTGTATTCCCAGCTTCTGACGTTTTCTCTTACTCAACTCGTATCGTTTCTGAAATCACTGAATCAAACGGTTCATCTTCAATGGCTACAGTTTGTGGCGCTTCTCTAGCTCTTATGGATGCAGGAGTTCCAATCAAAGCTCCAGTCTCTGGAATCGCGATGGGATTGATTAAAGAAGGCGACAAATATGTAATCTTGTCCGACATCATGGGCGATGAAGATCACCTAGGTGACATGGATTTCAAAGTTGCTGGTACTGCAAACGGTATCACTTCTCTACAAATGGACATCAAGATCAATGGTATCACTGCTGACATCATGCAAGCTGCTCTTGAGCAAGCTCACACTGGTCGTCTACATATTCTTGGAAAAATGCTTGAAGCTATGCCTGCTCCAAGAACTGAATTGAATCCAAATGTTCCAAAAGTTGAAATCATTACAATTCCACAAAAGAAAATTCGCGAAGTTATCGGATCTAGAGGTGCAGTAATTAAAGAAATCTGCTCAGTTTCTGGTGCGGTTGTTGATATCGAAGATAGTGGCATCGTGAAAATTTCTGCTAACTCTGCAGAGTCAATCAAGAAAGCCCTTTCAATGATTCAAGAAATCACTTTTGAACCAGAAATCGGCGATATTTATGAAGGTCCAGTTGTTAAAGTTATTGATGCTGGTGCATTCGTTAGCATTTCAAACAATCGCGATGGCTTCGTTCACATTTCTGAACTTGCTGAATATCGCGTTGATTTCGTTGAAGACGTTATCAATGAAGGCGACATCGTAAAAGTTAAAGTTATCGGCTTCGATAAAAAAGGTCGTCCGAAATTGAGCTACCGTTGTGTAGATCAAGCGACAGGCGAAGATATTTCTGATCGCATTCCGAACAAACCACAAATGGTTGACGAAAGAGAATCTTTCGGCGGCGGTGATCGTGGAGAAAGACGCGGTGGCGGTGATCGTCGCGGCAGCGGAGATAGAGATTCTCGCGGTTCCGATCGTGACGACAGACGTGGCGGCGGCGAAAGACGCAGCGGCGGCGGAGATCGTGATCGTAATGATCGCGGTGGCGAAAGACGCAGCTCTAGCGAACATCGTGGCGGAGAACAACGCGAAGAAGCTCCTAAAAAACGTCGTGGATTTTTTTCTTAATAAATCCTTGAAATAAAAATTTTGGGCGGACCTTTTGAAAAAGAGGTCCGCCATTTTTTTAAGAAAAATTCATTAATTATGCCAATCGCCAAAGATAAATTAGAAAAACTTTTAGCAGAAAAATTTCCTGAAGGAAAAATCGAAGTAATCGATTTGGTTGGCGATGACGATCATTACAGTGTGAAAATAATCGATAAAATTTTTACTGGAAAAAGTCGCGTTGAGCAGCATAAAATGGTAAATATCGCTCTAAAAGAAATTCTCGGTGGTGCACTTCACGCTATGCAACTTAAGACAAGCGATTGTTAATTCAGAATCGGGATCAAATGGAAATTAGATTTACAAAAAAATTAAAGAAGAAGCTTCTAAAGCGGGGGTTTCATTGCATCATCAAAGGAAAAATTCAAGTCAGTCCCGATGTTAAATTTGAACTGCCTTGTGATATAGGAAATGTGAATCTTTCAATGCCATTGGAAGTCGGAGCTTATACTTATATCGGAGCAGGTTTTGATAATAGAGCTTCAGTGAAAATTGGGCGACTTTGTTCAGTTGCAACCGGGCTTAAAATTATTAACGCCAATCATCCGATGGATACGGTTTCCTCTTCACCATTTTTTTCATCTAATGATTTTTACGGATGGAATAAATTACATCAGAGCAAAATTTTTGTTGAAAATCCTGAAAAATCAGATCGAGTTTTTGATGTAATAATCGAAGATGACGTGTGGATTGGCGTTGATGTAAAAATTGTCGGTAGTGGAATAACTATCGGCAAAGGCGCTATTTTAGGAGCGGGAGCGATAGTTACAAAAAGTGTCGCGCCTTATAACATAGTTGTCGGAATACCAGCCAAGCCAATCAAAACCAGAAAAATTAAACCTTATTCGATGCAGAAAGATCATCAAAAAATCTTTGATGAAATTGTTTCTAAAAATGATTTTTCAATTTTAACTCCACAGGATTTCCAAAAGGAAGCCCGCTTGTGGAACAGAATAATTAACTCTTTTTAACTTATGACCTACATTCTCGATCAAATCCAAGAAACCGTTTCCAACAACAACGTCGTGGTTTACATGAAAGGCACCACAGATTTTCCGCAATGCGGATTTTCTGCGACTGTGGTGCAAATTCTAAAAAATTGCGGCGTAGAATTTCTCGACATTAATGTTTTAGCAGATCCTGAAATCCGCCAAGGCATCAAGGATTTTTCTGACTGGCCAACAGTCCCGCAAATTTACATCAAAGGTGAATTCATCGGCGGCTGCGACATTCTAAAAGAAATGTTTGCCTCAGGAGAATTACAAGAATTGCTCAAAGAAAAAGGTGTCATTTAATCATGTCAGATTTCGCCATTGAAATTTCTGGTCTCAAAAAAACTTACAAAAAATCGAAAAAATCCCAAAAGGAAGATTTTGAGAAAGTTGCTTTAAAATCGATCGATCTAAAAATTAAAAAAGGTTCTTTCTTCGGACTTCTCGGTCCAAATGGCGCGGGCAAATCAAGCATCATTAATATTCTCGCTGGCTTAGTAAATAAAACTTCCGGCTCAGTAAAAATCGCTGGAATCGACATCGATAAAAACCTCCAAGCAACAAAATTTAAAATTGGTATCGTGCCACAAGAACTTGTGCTCGATCCATTTTTCAACGTGCGCGAAACTTTAGAAATTTACGCCGGCTATTACGGCATCAGAAAAGCTGATCGCAGAACTGACGAAATTATCGAAGCATTAGGCTTGAAAGATAAAGCCAAAGCGGCGCCGCGCAGTTTATCCGGCGGCATGAGACGTCGCTTATTGGTGGCAAAAGCTTTGGTGCATAATCCAGAAATTTTAGTTTTAGATGAGCCAACTGCAGGTGTTGATGTTGAGTTGCGCAATCAACTTTGGGAATATGTGAAGAAGTTAAATAAAGCAGGAACAACAATTCTTTTAACCACGCATTATCTCGAAGAAGCGGAAGAATTATGCGATGAAATTGCAGTGATAAATCATGGTGAAGTTATCGCTCATGATCGTAAAGAAAATTTGATGAAACTGCTTTCGAGCAAAGAGTTAATCATCACTACTTTGTCCGACGTGACAAATATTGAGTTTTTAGGAAAACTGCCACAGCTTAGAAGCAAGCTGCTTGCGCATGATAAAATTTCCATAACTTACGATCCAGAAAAAATTGAAATGGAAAAAATTCTTCAAACAATTTCAGATAATAAAATTCAAATCAGAGATATTTCCACCAAGCAGCCCGACCTCGAAGAAATCTTCAAACATCTCATCAGCGTCAAATAAAAGATCTCAAACAAGTTAAACCCAAATCCGTCATTAGAAATTCGTCTACTTTGCCTAAAACTTGAAACTGCGCGGTTGAAACAATGTTTTTAAATCCGCACTTACGCTGAGTAAGCTTACGTTTTAAAAACATTGTTTCGCCCTTCATTTTCAAGCTTTAGGGCGCCTCTAAAAATTAGGATTTTTCGAGGAATTTTGAGTTTTAACAA
>CAMCMF010000044.1 GCA_945875865.1 Rhizobium sp. Q54 | reverse complement strand
AACAACACCGCTTAAAGCACTACTCAAAGCGCCACCAACACCACTCTGCCTAACTTTTCTAGCCATAATTTCTCCGTCAATTTAAATTAAAATTAGCTGAGGAAGAATGAGCTAGCGCTCATTATCTTTCAGCTTTTAAATTGACACGGAGTGGCGGACGTTCTCAGCATTTCGCTACAATTATTGTGATGATTTACTTTTCTTGCTCCTTATAGGCTTCAAGAATCTTTGTAATTAAGCTGCCAAATTTCTCTTTTAACTCTTTGCATCTGCTAGTGTTATGTAGCTCTAAACCTTTTTTCTCGCTCTTAATTAATCCGGCTTCGCGCAAAATTCTGAAGTGATTTGATAGCGTGGATTTTGGCATTTTTTTATTTTTCACTTTTAGAAAATTGGAACAGCTTTGCGGACAATCACCTTCGGAAATTTCCATGAAAATTTGCACACGTACAGGATCAGCAAGAGCGTGAAGAATTGCTTCCACTTTTATATCTTTCATTTTGGGATTGCTGATAGGGCGCATTTAAGAAGTTAATTTTTATTAGAATTTTCTTAGAAAGATTCTTATCAAAAAATATTGAATTTGATTTTCTATTTGTTCATAAAATCCGAACTAAAGAACTAAATCTTGAAAGATTTTCAAGTTAAGAAAGCTAAAAATTAAAAATTTTATGACAACTCTATTTGATTCGTTAAAAGTCGGTGATCTAAATTTACCAAATCGTCTTGTAATGGCTCCACTAACTAGAATGCGTAGTGCGCAGCCAGGAGACATCCCTCAAGAAATAAACGCTAAATATTATGCGCAACGCGCAACTGCGGGTTTGATAATTTCTGAAGCGACGCAAATCAGTCAGCAAGGCAAAGGCTATCCGGCAACTCCGGGAATTTATTCTGATGAACAAGTTGAAGGTTGGCAAGCAGTGACTGACGCGGTTCACAAAAAAGGTGGCAGAATTTTTTTACAACTTTGGCATGTCGGCAGAATTTCGCATCCCTCGCATCAGCCGGGTGGAGCATCACCAGTAGCGCCTTCCGCAATTGCCGCAAAAAACAGCGGAACTTACACAGCAGAATTCAAACCAACATCAATTCTCACGCCGCGCGCACTTGAAACAGCGGAAATTTCTGGCATTGTTGCTGATTTTAAAAAAGCCGCGCAAAACGCTAAAGAAGCGGGTTTTGACGGTGTTGAAGTTCACGGCGCCAACGGATATTTACTCGATCAATTTTTACAAGACGGTTCAAATAAAAGAACTGATCAATATGGCGGATCAATTGAAAACCGTGCACGTTTATTGCTTGAAGTAATGGATGCCGCAATTTCAGTTTGGGGCGCAGGCAGAGTTGGCGTGCGTTTATCGCCTTACGGAACTTTCAATGATGTTAGCGACAGTGATCCGGAGAAATTATTTTCTTATGTTTTAGAAAAATTAGATGAGAGAAAAATCGCTTTTGTAGATTTGATTGAGCCAAGAGCATCAAGCGCTGGTGGCGCAGATGCAGAAGTCAAAAATGCACCAAATACCGCAAATATTTTTTGTGAAAAATTTAAAGGCGTATTGATTTCAGCGGGCGGATATAATCCACAACTCGCCAAAGAAGCAGTTGCAAACGGCCAAGCTGACGCGGTTTCTTTTGGCCGATATTTTATCTCCAACCCAGATTTGGTTAGAAGAATCAAAGAAGAAAAAGAACTAAATAAATATAACCGCGCCACGTTTTACGGCGGTGGAGAAGTTGGTTATACCGATTATCCGTTTTTGGATTAAAGTGCCCAATCAGTCAAAATCACAACTGCTATTTCTAAGTTCTTTAGCACTTCCACTCGCGTTTGTTGGCATTCCGATTTATTTAAATATTTCTGATTTCTATGCGCGCAGTTTTGATTTAAATTTAGCATTAATTGGATTTCTGCTGATTTTTATTCGCGCCTTTGATGCCTTGCAAGATCCTGCTATTGGCTGGTTCTCTGATTATCTTGCTTCTAAAAAAATAACGCGGCGCAAAATTATCACTTTTGCGTCTGCGCTTTTAGCTTTGGGTTTTTATCTGGTTTTTAATCCGCCGCTTTCACTTTCGCAAAATGCCGCAATCGCTTATTTCGCGCTGACTTTAGCACTCACTTACACCTGCTTTAATTTTGTCACCATCAACTTTGAATCTTTAGCTGCAATCACAGCGCGCAATGATTCGCAGCGTATTACAATTAATTCTTACAAAGAATTTTTTGGACTTATCGGCATGATTTTGGCCTTCATTTTGCCGGCCATTTTATCGCAATTTTTTGCCTTTAGCATAAGAGAAAGCTATGCCGCTTTAAGCTTTGTATTTGCTGCTCTTATTCTGCTGGCAACTTTAGTTTTTTTACCGCGTTTAAAAATTGATTTAGAATTTTTCTCATCGGCAAAACATTTAAGTTTTTTCAATATTTTAAAAGATAAAAAGTTTTTATTTTTTCTTAGAATATTTATTACCAACTCAGTTGCCGTAAGCCTTCCCGCCGCTAATTTAAATTTTTTCATCCGCGATATTTTGCATGATGAGAAAAATTTAGGCTGGTTTTTAGCAATTTATTTTCTTTCTGCCTGTTTATTTATTCCGCTCTGGAAAACCCTGTTTAAGCGCTTTGGCATTGTGCAAACGTGGATTATATCAATTGGTTTTTCTGTGCTTACTTTTCTTTTTGCCTATTTTTTAAAGGCTGAAAATTCACTTTATTTTTACGGCGTTTGTTTTTTTTCAGGAGCATTTTTAGGTGCAGATTTAATCGCTCCGCCAACAATTTTGGCACAGTTGACCCAATATAAAAAAGAACTAATATCTTCTTATTTCTCTTTGTGGAATTTGGCTGTTAAACTTGGTTTGATGATTGCCGCATCTGGCAGTTTGATTGCTTTATCTTTTTTTGGTTATCATCCCGCAAACGCAACAACGGAAGGCTTGCAAGCAGTGGCATTCTTTTATGCAGCGTTGCCATGTTTGTTGAAACTGTTGGTGATAATCTTTCTTCTCAAATGGAAAAAATATGAAAATTAAACAAACTTTAATCGCTATGTCACTCATTTCTTCTCTAAGCTTTTTATTTGGCTGCGCCAACTCTGATCCAAAAATTTATGCACAAAATTCTCCTAAATTAGATGTTAGAAATTATCTAAATGGAGATCTCGAAGCAGAAGGAATTTTGCAAGATCGCTCGGGCAAAGTGATAAAAACTTTTACCGTAAAAATGAAAGGAACCTGGACAGGCAATGACGGAAAATTAGCCGAAGATTTTATTTTTTCTGATGGCAAAAAAGATCATCGCGACTGGGAAATAAAAATGCTTGATGACAATAACTTTACAGCGAAAGCCCATGATACTGTGGGAAGTGCCAAAGGTGAGCAATATGGCAATGCTATGAAAATGGCTTATGTTTTAAAAATTGATGTTGATGGCAAAAAATATGACATCGCAATTACTGACTGGATTTATTTAGTTGATGATAAAACCGCGATCAACGTTTCTAAAATGACGAAATTCGGCTTCACCGTGGGCAATTTAACAATTTCTTTTAGAAAACTTTAGATGAAAAAAACCTGCTGGATTATTGGCGCCAGCCACGGCATTGGCGAAGCGCTGGCTAAAAATTATTACGCTCAAGGTTTTAACTTAGCAATTTCAGCGCGCAGCCTTGAGAAGCTTGAACAAATTAAAGAACAATTTTTACTTTCTGCAAAAGACAGCTCAGAAATTTTTGTTACTAAAGTTGATGTTGTTGATGTTAATTCTTTGATAAAAGCGCACGACGAAATTGTAAAAAATTTTGGCCAAATTGATTTAGTAATTTTTTGTTCGGCGCTTTATCAGCCAACTTCCGCACTTAATTTTGATTTGGCGATTGCCAAGCAAACTATTGATGTGAATTTGAATGGTTTTTTAAATTTATTACATGTCATCACGCCACAAATGTTAAAACAAAAAAGCGGACAAATTGCTGTTATCGCCAGTGTTGCGGGATATTGCGGATTGCCGCAATCCTTTGCTTACGGCGCTTCTAAGGCTGCTTTAATAAATTTATGCGAAGGAATTTATCCCGAAATGCAAAAGCAGGGAATTGCAATTTCAGTAATTAATCCCGGATTTGTAAAAACGCGTTTGACGGGCAAAAACTCTTTCAAAATGCCCTTCATAATTTCGCCGGAAAGCGCAGCTGACATGATTGTGGAAGGTTTAGAAAAAAAGAAATTTGAAATTCATTTTCCAAAAAAATTCACATTTTTTCTAAAAGTTTTACGTCTTTTGCCTTACCGCGTTTTCTTTTTCATAACTAAGAAAATTACTTAGAGCAAATGAACAAGCCAAAAATCGCGATCGTCGGTTCAGGCATATCTGGCTTGGCCTGTGCTTATTTTCTTTCTGAGAAATATAACGTAAAAATCTTTGAGAAAAACGATTATTTAGGCGGACATTCCAACACCGCTACAATTGATTATAACGGCAAAGAAATTGCCGTTGATACCGGCTTTATCGTTTTTAATCACGCAACTTATCCCAATTTAAAAAGCTTTTTTAAGCTGCTTGATGTGGATTGTGAAAAAAGTAATATGTCCTTTGCAGTCAAGATTGACAACGGCAAACTTGAATATGCCGGAACAAATTTAACCTCAGTTTTTGCACAAATCAAAAACTCTTTTAATCCGCAATTTCTAATCATGCTGCGCGATATTTTGCGCTTTAATAAAAAAGCCATCGACATTCTTTCGAAACCTTTTGATGCCAATTACACTCTGCAAAACCTGCTTGATGACTTGGGTGTAAAAAAATATTTCCGCGAATTTTATTTATTGCCAATGTCGGGCGCGATCTGGAGCTGTCCGCTTGAAACCATGCTTGCTTACCCAGCGCAAAGCTTTGTGGCTTTCTTTAAAAATCACGGACTTTTAACCGTGGCCGATCAGCCGCAATGGTATACGGTGAGTGGCGGTTCAAAAGAATATGTTAAAAAAATTGCTGACAAAATTGGTGAAAATTCAATCTCGCTAAATGATGAAGTAAACTCTGTGGAAAGGCTTGAAGAAGGGGTTCTAGTTAAATCAAAAAAAGGCGAAGAGCTTTTTGATTTTGTGTTTTTGGCTTCACACGGAAATCAAGTTTTACCACTTTTGAAAAATGCCAGCATTGCGGAAAAAGAAGTTTTTTCTGCTTTCAAATATCAGCCAAATTTAGCCGTGTTGCACCGCGATTCTTCTGTGATGCCAAACTCTAAGAAAGCTTGGGCAAGCTGGGTTTATAGCAATAATTCTAAAAGTGAAAATCAACAAATTGCGGTTAGCTATTGGATGAATAATTTGCAAAATATTGACGCCAAATATCCGCTTTTTGTGACGCTAAATCCAGCGCAAAAAATTGCCGAAGAGAAAATTTTTGCGCGCTTTAATTATGAACATCCAATTTTTGATTCAGCAGCAATTGCCTCCCAAAGCAGAATTGACGAGCTTCAAGGAGTTGATAAAATTTATTTCTGCGGCGCTTATCAAAATAATGGTTTTCACGAAGATGGAATTTCTTCGGCGCTTTTAGCAATTAATAAACTAAAAATCTTTGCGCCATGGCAAGCATAGATTCGGCTTTTCTTTGCAGCGCGCAAGTAATGCACAAAAGGCTTAAGCCAGTTGTAAATCAATTTGTTTATCGCGTTTTTTATTTGTGTTTTGACATTGCAAAAGTTGAAGAAATTTCTTCCAAATTTTTGTCTCTAAATCGCTTCAATCTTTTTTCTTTCTACAATAAAGATCATGGCAAGCGCGACGGATCAATCCTTCAAGAATGGATTTTCGAAATTTTAAGCAAAAAAAACCTGCAGCAAAAAGTTAAAAGAGTCTTTTTGTTAAGTTATCCGCGCGTTTTGGGATATGTCTTTAGCCCTGTCAGCTTCTGGTTTTGTCTTGATGAAAATGAAAAGTTGGTCGCGGTTTTGTCAGAAGTGAGCAACACTTTTGGCGAGAATCATAATTACTTAGTTTTTAATGCTGACCATTCACCAATTGAAGAAAATCAATGGTTTGAGACTAAAAAAGAATTTCATGTTTCGCCCTTTTTAAAGGTGGAAGGTGAATATAAATTTCGTTTTATTTTTAATAACCAGTCTGTCGCAGCGTGGATTGATTATTACGCCAAAGGTACTGAGAAAACTTTACTAACCAGCGTAGTCTGCAAAAATAAAAAACTATCTGATGGCTCTCTAATCAAGGCTTTCTTTGACATTCCACTAATGACCGTAAAGGTAATTTTTCTTATTCACTGGCAGGCGTTAAAACTGCTTTTTAAAGAAAATAAATACATTCCAAAGCCACAAAAAATGGCACCTAATCTTACTTATAACAATGAATAAAAATTACGATTTTATCTGGCAGGCATTAAGCCGCACAAGCTGTGGCTCTCTTAAAATAAAGATTCCGGATGGTTTGGAAAAAAACTTCAGCGGAAATAGCTCTGGTCCAAATGCCGAAATGGAAATTAAAGATTATAGTTTTATCGATTCTGTAATCACCGGAGGCGATGTGGCACTAGGCGAAGCCTATATGCAAAATTTGTGGGACAGTCCCAATTTAGAGAAATTGCTCACTTTTTTTACGCTAAATGCGCACGCTTTAGAAGATTTTTTTCACGCCAAAAAATTTCAGGCGTTGCTGCTTTTCATCAAAAGTTTTTTAAGCAAAAACACTAAGCGCGGCAGCAAAAAAAACATTCAGGCACATTACGATTTGGGCAATGATTTTTATCAGCTTTGGCTTGATGAGACAATGACTTATTCAAGCGCGCTATTTGATGATGAGCGCTTTGATTTAAAGGCTGCGCAAGAAAGAAAATATCAAAATATTTTACACAAATTAAATGCTGGCTCAGTTCTTGAAATTGGCTGTGGCTGGGGCGGATTTGTAGAGGCAGCTGTTAAAAACAATCATCAAGTGACTTGCCTGACAATTTCGCAAAAGCAAAAAATTTACACTGAAAGCCGCATGCAAAAAATCGGCGCCCAAAATTTGGCAAAAATTAAACTGCAAGATTATCGCGAAGAAGACGGAGATTACGACAATGTGGTTTCAATTGAGATGTTTGAGGCGGTGGGGCGGGAATATTGGGATCAATATTTTGAAGTTTTGAAATCACGCCTAAAGGCGAGCGGCAAAGCAGTTTTGCAAATCATCACCATCGATGAACAAGTTTTTAAAGATTACATTAACCGCGTCGACTTCATTCAAAAACACATTTTCCCCGGTGGAATTTTGCCTTCCAAAAGCATAATTCGTCAACTTGCAGCCAAACATGACTTTAAATTAAAAAGCGAATTGGCTTTTGGAAAAGACTACGCCAAGAGTTTACTGCTGTGGCTTGAAAGCTTCGATCAAAAATATGAAGAAATAACTAAACTTGGTTTTTCCAAAGAATTTATCCGCAAATGGCGATTTTATTTATGCTACTGCGCTGCGGGTTTTAATGCGGGAAGAACTGATGTTGTGCAATTTGAACTTGAAAAAATTTAGATGAAAAAATTGTTACTCGAAACGCTGATTTTCTTATTTTTAAGTCACAGTGTTTTTGCTTACGAAACTCCTCAAGTGGTTGTAAAAAATTTCGAAAGCCCTTTTTTAATTGGCTCTTCAAGCCTTCATTTTATTGGCTTCAAGGTTTATGATATTGCGCTTTGGTCTGAGGATAAAAATTTTTCTTACGAAAAGAAATTCGCTATTTTCATTCACTACAACATGAGTTTTTCTAAAGAAGATTTGGCTAAAAGATCAATTGAGGAAATTGAAAGACTGCATGTTTTAAGTGATGAAGAACGCAAAAATTATTTGGTGCAACTGACAAAAATTTTGAGCTCGGTTAAAAAAGGCGATGAGAAAGTGGCGATGTTTTTGCCAGGCAGTGGTGTTAAAATGTTTTATAATGGAAAGTCCAGCGGCAAAATCACCGACCCAAAGCTGGCAAGGCTTTTCATTGATATTTGGTTGGATGAAAAAGGTTCTTACCCAAAAGTAACGCGTAATATTTTGGGGAAATTAGCGCTTTAAAAAGAATTTTTTAGCGCTTCATCAATTGTAAAAAACTTAAAATCAAAACCGCTATTTAGCAGAACCTGCGGATAGACTCTCTGCCCAGAAAGCAAAAGTTCTTGCGCCATTTCGCCATAAAGTAGCTTCATAGAAATTGCCGGAATGGTGAATAAGCATGGGCGATGCAAGCTTTTGGCAAAAGCGCGCGAAAATTCTTCGTTGGTGACATTGTTTGGAGAAGTTAAATTCACTGCGCCAGAAATATTATCTTTATTAATTATATGAATTATCGCCGCCACTGCATCATCAAGATGAATCCAGCTTAAATATTGTTTTCCGCCAGCAATTTTCCCACCCAAACCAAGCTTAAAAGGTAGAGACATTTTTTTCACAATGCCGCCATTTTTGCCAATAACGACTCCTGTCCTAAGCAATATGGTGCGAACTTTTCCTTGCGCTTTTTTTGCCGCTTTTTCCCAGTCAAAGCATAAATTTTGCGAGAAAAGTTTTTGTGTTGTTGGATGTGAGGTTTCATAAAAAATTGTGCTATCTTCAGTGCCGTAATATCCTATTGCCGAACCACTAATGAAAAGACTGGGCGTATTTTCTGAGCTCATTATTTTTCCAACTAGTCTTTGTGTCAAACCAATGCGGCTTTGATATATTTCAGATTTTTTCTCTTTGCTCCAATTCTGAGAAATGGGCTCCCCACAAAGATTTATGATGATGTCATAATCAAATTTCTTATCATCAAGATCTCCAATGTAAGAAATTTTATGCTGTTTTGTGACAGCCGCTTTTCTGCTTAAAACCGTGATTTCTTGTTTTAATTTAAGCAGTTCTTCACAAAGCTTTGCTCCAATAAAGCCAGTCCCTCCGGTGATTAAAAACTTATATTTTTTTTGTGAAAGATCCGACATTTAAAAAGAATTATTTGGTTGCAGCTTTTTAATAAAAAGCAGTTCTGCAACAGAATGCCAACTAGGCATGATAGGTGAAATAAGGCAATTCGTCAATTATAACTCTTCAGCAGCGAAGGAATATCAGAAAGAAATAAGATCGCGGCTACAAATTTGTTCTACAAAACACCAGCAGTTAAAAGAAGTAGCGGAAGCCGTACAGAATGAATTTAATGAGTGGATAAACGAGAAAAAATAAATCCTTCCTGTCGGATGGAAATACTGGGCACAGTATAGGACACTCCGAAAAACCTACCGCCCATCTCTAAAAATCACTACAATTTCTTTTAAGAATCTTCAAAAAGATTCAAATAATCTCTTGCAATAAAGCGAGTTGAGCTCAGTATTCACGGACCTTCCCAGCTGTTTAAATTCAGTCTTTTTTTAAGGAATTTTTAGGAAATTTATGGCTCAACTCTCATTTTTATCAATCTCTTTCAACAAGAAAAAACTTCGTTGTGAGAAGTTCTTGGATGAGATGTTGAAAGTTGTTCCTTGGCAGATGCTTGTTTCCGAAATAAATCCTTACTACGCAAATAACCAAAATAACTTTAGTAGCAGAAGCGCCCTCAATCAAGGCGGCAGGCCATCTTTCCCTCTAGAGCTAATGCTCAAAATCCACTGCTTACAGTAATGGTACAATCTCAGTGATCCAGCTGCTGAAGATGCGATTTACGATCGCAGCAGTTTCCAAAAGTTTCTTGCTCTCGATCTAATCTCCGACAAAGTTCCAGACGAAACCACCATCCTCAACTTCCGTCACCTCCTAGAAAAGCACAATCTCTCCGAAGCAATCTTTGACGCCGTAAATCACTTCCTTGAAGAAAAGAATCTGTTGGTCAAAGAAGGAACGTCACTAGATGCCACACTAATCGCCGCTCCAACCAGCACCAAGAACAAGGATAAATCTCGTGATCCAGAAATGAGCTCTACCAAGAAAAACAACCAATGGTATTTTGGAATGAAGGCTCACATTGGGGTTCAATCACGGGGTAAGCCATTGGTTCACAGCATTGTGGCAACAACTGCTAAAGAGCATGATTCCGTCAAAACTTACGATCTTCTTCATGGCGAAGAGGAAGCTGTATTCGGAGACAAGGCCTATGACGATCAAGCTCTCAAACAATCCTGCAGGCAACAAGGAATCTTCTACGGGATCACCAACAAAGCCAAATCCAAACATCCACTTTCGAACAAACAAAAGAAGAGAAATAAACAATTTTCTTCAGTAAGAGCTTCGGTCGAGCATCCTTTCCAGGTCATCAAATGTATCTGGAATTACCGCAAGGTTAGATATCGCGGACTAAAGAAAAACACGGGACAGCTCAACATCCTATTCGCACTCTCGAATCTTTTTATGATTCGTAAACAACTGATGTCGATACCAATTCATGTTTGAACAAGGGATGATTGCGTCCTACGGACACAATCATCCACAAAGAACCACGAAAATAACAAGGTTGGCTAAAATATTGGCTGATTTTGGGGAGCGTCCAAAACTCCGTGTCAAATTCCTTCCTAGGCCAAATCCAATTTCAGCCTTCCTGCAAAAAATATGTCTAACTGCCCTACAATCAAGCTCCAATTCTGAACTGGCATCACCCACTTTTTGCTGATGTTTTTTATGCTTAGGAAGATCAGCTTCTCAAGTGCTGTTTGACTGGTGAAAGAGCCCTTCGTCTTGGTAACTTTTCTGACTTGCCTGTGAAATCCTTCAACGATATTCGTGGTGTAAATCATTCTCCTAATCTCATTTGAATAGCGGAAGTAGGCCGAAAGATTGTGCCAATTATTTCTCCAAGACTTAATCACCAACGCATATTTTTTACCCCATTTTTCTTC
>CAMCMF010000043.1 GCA_945875865.1 Rhizobium sp. Q54 | reverse complement strand
ACTTGAATTTTCTTCAGACTCTTGTTTCTCACGCTGCAAATGATGGTTTAATTCTTCGCCTAAAGCTGTTTCCAGAATGTCCTTCATCATCTAACCAAACACACCATCCTTACCAGTAAAACCCTTGCCAGCGTAGAGTTTAGCTATTGCCTGACGTTTAAATGAATCGTAGTTGAAGTTTGGATTACAATCAATCCCCACGCCGCTGAAAGCGCCATATTGCCGAGCTTTTTTAGTCATAATTTCTCCGTCAATTTAAATTAAAATTAGCTGAAGAAGAATGAGCTAACGCTCATTTTCTTTCAGCTTTTAATTGACACGGAATTGGGGACGCTCTGCACGTCCACCGCCTTTTCCATTGTCTTCTCTAGCTTGCACCATTGTTAAAAAGCCGCCTTGTTGACCACGACTGTCAAAATCTTTTCCGCTGCCTTTTTTATTTTGATGATGTGCTTCCGAAGCATTTTTTGCTTTATCCATTTTCTTCTCTTCCATCTTTTCTTTTTTCTTGCGCCAGATCATTGATTTTTTTCCGCTGCTGCCCAATTGATCTATTGCGCCCATTTTATCCACTTCTTCCGAGCGATCATCCCACACATCTTTTTCGCTGCTTTGCATTTGTTCTTCTGCTTCAAACCCACCAGTTTCGCGATCTAAATTGCGCTGTTGATTGCCTTCTGGTCTGATAGAGGCGACATCTTTTATTTTATCAAGGATGTTGGAAATTCCTTTCTGAAAAGTCTAAAGGGGTCAAAGTCTAAAGGGGTCAGGTTCATTCCATAAACCATAAGGGGGCTGTTGCAAATCAACTTTTTCAAAAAGCTGAACCCTTGAACCAAGCGGGTTTACCGAGTCAGAAAATGGCAAAAAGTGGGGATTTGCAACAGCCCCAAGTGGTAGTTGTCGTGCGGTTGGAATTGAGTTGGTAAAAGGTGATCAGGAAAATTCTAGAGGTGGTGCAGCATCGTCTTACTAAATCTCTTCACCAAAAACGCGCTGATAAAATTCACGAATCACAATTTTTTCATCATCAATAACTTTGTTGGCGAAGCTTAGAGTGAAGGCGGTTTTCACCGATCCAAAAATTTCAATATTTTTTCCCCAAGAAATTAAACTGCGTAGCGAAATCAAAGTTGAAAGATCGCCATTTTTGAAAGCGTCGCGTGTTAAATTGGCAAGTTTCACCATCATTTTTGCAGTGTTTTGATGCAGCTTAGAATTTAAAAATGGTAGTTTTTTTAGCAGAATTTCCAGCTCATGTTCTTCACTTAAATAATTCAGCGCAGCCACAATATTCCAGCGATCCATCTGAGCTTGGTTGATCAAATTTGTGCCGTGATAAATTCCTAAATCATCGCCCGCGCCAAGTGTATTTGAAGTGGCAAAAAGACGAAAATTTTTATGCGGCGTGATGATTTCATTTTCTTCAAGCAGCGCAAATTTTCCGTCGATTTCGAGCAAGCGTTGAATCACAAAAGCCACGTCAGTTTTTATCGCGTCATATTCATCAAGTACCAAGGCCACGCCATTTCTAAGCGCGTAAGGGATGATGCCTTCTTTAAATTCGGTTATTTGGTTGCCGTCTTTTAATTTGATTACATCTTTTCCAACTAAATCGAGACGAGTAATTTGTGAATCGAAATTGATGCGCAAGCAAGGCCAGTTAAGGCGTGTCGCCACTTGTTCGATGTGAGTAGATTTTCCGGTGCCGTGCATTCCTTGAATTAAAACGCGGCTGTTAAAAGCGAATCCAGCGAGAATTGCGGCAGTGGTTTTTGGATCGAAAACGTAATTTTCATCAAGCGCTGGAATGAGGTCAGACTTAGCTTCCAAGCCTTTCACTTCAAAATTTGTTTCGAGTCCAAAAGTTTTTTTGCAGTCGATTTTTTTACTCATGTTTTGTTATTTTTTCTGGACCCCGCGTACTGCGTGCGCGGTCCATTTATTTCTTCGGTTTGTGCAATTTTTTTGAAAATTGTTTTTCTTTTCTTCCTTCAAAAGGATTTTCACTTTTACGCAAAACCAGGCGAACTGGCGTGAGGCTCAGATCAAAATATTGGCGCAGAGAATTTACTAAATAGCGCTCGTAAGAACCTTCCAAAGGCTTGATATGATTGGTGAAAACGGCAAAAGTTGGCGGACGTCTTTTGATCTGCGTCGCATATTTTAACTTGATAGCTTTGCCGTGAAAAAGTTTTGGCGCGTGAGTTGTTTCGGCTGATTTTAGCCAATCAACCAACTTGCTGGTTGTGATATAAGTCTGCCATTGCGCATAAGTTTTTAGCGCAAACTCAATTGTTTTATCAACATTATAGCCGGTCTTTGCTGAGATGCCGAGAATCGCTGCGCCGCTGATTTGTGGAAATAAATTTTGAATTTGTTCGCGAACTTGACGCATGAAATTTTCCTTATCGCCTGAAACTGAATCGACTTTATTGATGGCAAAAACCAAGCCGCGACCTTCGCGAATGATCTCGCCGGCAAGCGCCATATCTTGATGATCGAGCATAGAATTTGCATCAATCAATAAAATCACAACTTGTGCAAACCTGATGGCTCTAAAGCTGTCGATGGTTGAAAGTTTTTCTAAATTTTTTACGATGTGAGATTTTTTTCTAATTCCTGCGGTGTCGATGAAGCGAATTTTTTGTCCCTGAAATTCGTGATCGATGGATATTGCATCGCGTGTAATTCCAGCTTCTGGGCCAGTAATTAAACGATCTTCGCCTAAAATTTTATTTAAAAAAGTTGATTTGCCGGCGTTAGGGCGGCCGACAATTGCGATTTGTAATTCATGTTCCGGTTCATCACTTTCAACATTGTTGAGCTCGCCGAAATTTTTTTCATATTCAGCAATTTCCGGCGCGATTTTATCGTAAAGTTCGCCGAAGCCTAATTTATGTTCCGCTGAAACTCCAATTGCGGCACCAAAGCCCAGTTTGTAATATTCGCCACCTAAAAATTCCTGATTAAAATTTTCACATTTATTGGCGATTAAAATAGTTTTTTTACCAATTTTTCGCAGCCAATTCGCGAAGTGTAAATCGGCATTTACAATTCCTTCTTTGGCATCAACCACAAATAAACAAAGATCGGCATCAGCAACTGCAGCTTGTGTTTGTTCGACCATTCTTTTTTCTAAAGATTTTTCGTTGATTTGATGTTCCAATCCCGCAGTGTCGATTACCATGAAGTCAAGCGGGCCAAGCTTAGCGCGCGCTTCTTTGCGATCACGAGTAACTCCCGGAGTGTCATCGGTAATAGCTAAACTTTTGCCGACTAATTTATTAAAAAATGTCGATTTGCCAACGTTGGGGCGGCCAATAATGGCGATTTTAAACATAGACTAAATTGAAAATATCTTCGACGGCTTTGGTAATATCTTTTTGTCTCATAAAATGCTCGCCAATCAGGAAGCAATTGATGCCGGCTTGTTGTAAAAGTTCAATATCAACTGAACTTTTTATGCCACTTTCGGAAACCAAAACATAATCACTTGGAACTTTTTCTGATAAAAAAAGTGAAGTTTCGAGATCAACTTTCAGGGTTTTTAAATTACGATTATTGATGCCCAAAAGTTTACTTTTTAACTTGGAAGCGCGTTGCAATTCTGCTTCATCATGAACCTCGATTAACACTGATAAGCCGCAGTCAAAAGCACATTGCTCCAACTCTTGCAATTTTGCATCATCAAGCATGGCGACAATGAGTAAAATGCAATCAGCGCCGAGCATTTTTGCTTCGTAAATTTGATAAGTATCGATCATGAATTCTTTGCGCAAAATCGGCAAAGAAGAGTTAGCGCGCACTTCTTTTAAATATTCATCCTTACCCATAAAATATTTCTCATCAGTTAAAACTGAAAGGCAGGTCGCGCCGCCAGCTTCATAGGCTTGCGCGATTTCGACATGATTAAAATCAGGACGAATTAAACCGTGAGAAGGCGAAGCTTTTTTGATTTCGCAAATCAGCGCCACTTCATTTTTTTTACTCTTTTTTTGCAGCGCTTCAAAAAAGTTTTTTGGTTTATCAAGGCATTTGGTGCGGGCACAAATTTCTTGAACAGAAAGAATTTTTTTGCGCTCTCTCACTTCAGTTAGCTTATGCTGATAAATTTCTTCGAGGATATTTTTCATAGAAGTTAAAGTTATTCGTAACTAATTTTATGTAAGTCCTATACCCAAACTGACTCAAGAGCCCGAACTTAAAAATAAAGAGTCGGTATATGGGGTTCCCCACGACCGTGGGGCGCACGCCGTCGTGCGTAAAAACAAAATCAATATACTAAATCGGCTTCTTAAAGTTGATTTGGTATATTTCGATTTTACAAATTTAAAACTTATGAGTGAATCTTTTCCCAGAACACGTTTAAGACGCAATCGCAAAAGCCAATGGCTACGAGATTTAACGGCGCAAACTATTTTATCGCCGAGCGATTTTATTTTGCCGCTTTTTGTGATTGAGGGTAAAAATAAGGAAGAAAAAATTTCGCATTTGCCGGGAGTTTCTCGTCTTTCAATTGATCTGATTGTGAAAAAAGCCAAAGAGGCGCGAGCGCTCGGTATTACTGCTTTGATGATCTTTCCTGTCATCGATCAAAAGTTAAAAAATATTGATGGAAAAGAAGCGCTAAATCCAAAAAATTTAATCTGCCGCGCCATCGCTGCGATAAAAAATGCCGTGCCAGAAATTGGCGTGATTGCTGACGTGGCGCTTGATCCTTACACGTCGCATGGTCATGATGGCGTGATTGATGAAAGTGGTTATGTTTTGAATGATGAGACGATTTCAATTCTTTGCGAACAGGCTTTCATCCAAGCCAAAGCTGGTTGTGACATAGTTGCGCCATCTGACATGATGGATGGCAGAATTGGAATTATTCGTGATGTTCTTGATGATAATTCCTGCGACAATATTGCGATCATGTCTTACGGCGTGAAATATGCTTCTAGCTTTTATGGGCCATTCCGTCATGCGGTTGGTTCGGCAAAAAATCTTAAAGGTGATAAAAAAACTTACCAAATGGATTTCAGAAATTCTGATGAAGCTCTGCGTGAAATTGCTTTGGATGTTGATGAGGGTGCGGATATGGTGATCATCAAGCCAGCAATGGCCTATCTCGACATCATTGCTCGCGCTTCGCAAAATTTTAAATTACCATTAATTGCTTATCAGGTGAGTGGCGAATATGCGATGTTGAAACATGCGGCAGCGCAAGGTGCATTTGATTTTGATGCGGCTTTTTTTGAAAGTTTGATGGCGATTAAGCGGGCGGGATCTTCTGCGGTGATAACTTATGGCGCGATTGAGGCGGTGAAGAAATTATAACTTTTTTGCGATTTTCAAACCAAGCGCCAATAGCCCCAAAGTTACAAAATAAATAATCAATTGCACTCCTGCCGGCTGATCAATATAGCCAAAAAACATATGCAGGAATTTTCCGAAAATACTATTTTGTGATAAAATTTCTGAAAGATCGATCGCAGGATTCCCTAGAGCGGGAACGATTTGCGCGTTAATCCAAAAACCAATTCCTGAAGCGGCAATTCCTGATGACAGAAAAATTAAAAGCCAACTGGTGACAGAGAAAAAATATTTTCCGAAGCTTTTTAGCGCTCCAAAATAAAAGGCTAAACCCAAAGCTGAACCCAAAATTATTCCTGCAAAAAGTCCGAAAATTATTTCATAAATTGCCGTGCCGGCGATGTAGTAACTATAGCAGAAAAGCACGATTTCTATGCCTTCGCGCAAGGTTGAAATCAAAACTACCACTAACAAAACATAAAGTGGTTTGCGACCTTCGCGAACTGAACTACTCAATCTTTTTAACTCTCCAGAAATAGATCTAGAGTGCTTTTGCATCCATAAAACTGTCCAGCCGATCATGAAAGCGGCGCCAAGTAAGATCAGTCCGTTAAAAAATTCCTGACCCATACCATCCAAACTTTCGGAAATATTATTGGTAAAAGTGGCGAGAATTAAAGAGGCGATGACGCCAAGTCCCAAGCCACTTAAAATCCATTTGGTGCGACCGGGAATTTCTTTTGTTGCCGCGGTTAAAATTCCAAGAATTAAAGCAATTTCAACGATTTCGCGAAAAACTACGATTGCGATTTGGAGCATGATTTGAGAATGTTGTTTGAGAATATACCGAAACTGATTCAAGGGCATCTCTAAAAATTGTCTTTTCCGGTAATTTTGAGTTTTAACAAATTTGCTCGAGAGCACGTATATCTAATACGCTTGCCTTCTCGCAAATTTGTTAAAACTCAAAATTCCTCGAAAAATCCTAATTTTTAGAGGCGCCCATAAATTTCAAAATCAACCAAAAGACAAATCGTGCAAGAAAATCTTTCCATTTATATCCATTATCCTTTTTGCAAATCGAAATGTCCTTACTGCGACTTCAATTCGCATGTTCGTGATGGAGTAGATCATCAGAATTTTTTACTCACTTACGAAAAAGAATTGGAATTTTTTGCGCAAAAACTTTGCCAAGGGGAAAAATCTAGAAAAGTTAAAACAATTTTTTTCGGCGGCGGAACTCCATCACTAATGCCGATTTTTTTGGTGGAAGGAATTTTGAAAAAAATTTCGCAATTATGGTCGGTTGATGAAGATTGTGAGATTAGTTTGGAAGCAAATCCGACATCGTTTGAAGCCGCTAAATTCAAGGATTTGCGCCGAGTTGGAATTAATCGTTTATCGCTGGGAATCCAAGCGCTTAACAATGAAGATTTAAAATTTTTAGGCCGTGAGCATTCGGCAGAAGAGGCAATTTTGACAATCGAAACCGCGCAAAAAATCTTCGATAATTTTTCTTTCGATTTAATTTACGCTCGACCAAAGCAAAGCCTTGAGAGCTGGAGAGCAGAGCTGATCAGGGCCATTGCTTTTGGAACAAAACATCTCTCGCTTTATCAATTAACTATTGAGAAAGGCACAAAATTTTACACAGAATTTCAGCAGAAAAAATTCCAAATGCCGGAAGAAAATTTATCGGCAGAATTTTATGAAATGACCAATCAAATCACGTCTGATGCGGGTTTTGAGCTTTATGAAATTTCCAATTATGCGCAGAAAAATTTTGAGTGTCGCCACAATTTAGTTTACTGGCAAGGTGGTGATTATTTAGGAATTGGCGCGGGAGCACATTCTAGAATTTATCTTGATGGTGAAAAGCAACGTTCAGCAATTTCAATGCTTTGTGAGCCAAATGCTTGGTTAAAAAAAGTTGCGGAAGAGGGTGTGGGAATTCAAAAAATGGAAAAAATTTCTACGGAAGAATTGTTGGAAGAATTGATTTTAATGGGTTTGCGACTTGCCGACGGCATTGAAGAAAAATATTTTTATGCGCATTTTCAAAAAAAATTCTCAGAAATTTTCGATTTTAAAAAGCTGCGAAAGCTTGAAGAACAAGGCTTAATCATCATTGAAGCGCGCGGCATAAAAATTCCGCATCATCAACGCATCTTGAGCAATTCGATTATTGAGAAAGTTGTTGGCTGTCTCTTGAACTGATTTTGTGAATTAAAAAAGAAAGGCTGGTGCAAGATCCAATAACCAAAGCGATTGGCAAAGCTTCGCCATTATAAAATTTACTCACCGAAAAAGAGGCGATTGCGGCGAGAGAAAATTGTATCGTTCCCATCAAAGCTGCTGCCGATCCACTATGTTTAGCCTGATTCGCCAATGTTAGAGCCGTAGTGTTTGGCATGATCATGCCACAACTGCAAAGAATGATAAAAAATAGAATATTTATCAGCCAAAAATCTGAACTATTAGTACTAACAAAAATCAAAATTAATCCGGCAATCGCGGGCATAAAAATAATTTTCCCTAAAAGTTTTTCGATGGAAAATTTTTTTAATAATCGGGCATTGAGTTGTGATGCGGCGACAAATCCAAGTGAGTTGATTGAAAAAATTATTCCGTAATCGCGCGAAGAAAGTCCAAAAAAATCGAGATAAAGAAATGGCGATCCTGTTATGTAGGAGAAGAGCGCGGCAGTCATCATGCCGCCAGTTAGCGTCTGAATGATAAAATTTTTATCATGCAAAATTCCCCAATATTTTCGAAAGGCGTGAGAGATTTTTTCGTCAGGGTTGAAGCCTTTAGTTTCAGGGATGTAGAAGTGCGTTATCGCCAGACAAAAAATTCCAAAAGCAGCAAGAAAAGCAAAAATTATTCGCCAGTCAAAAAATGTTAAAATTAAATTTCCGATCAATGGAGCCATGATTGGCGCGACTCCCATCACCAAAACCAAATGCGAAAAAACTCGCGCGGATTCCTGCGGTGGAAAAATATCGCGCACAATAGATCGCGGAATCACGGTGCCGGCGCAAGCTCCCAGCGCTTGGAAAAAACGGAAGACGATTATTTGTTCAATGCTGGTAGCGTAAAAACAAGCGACGGAAGCGATAAAAAATAGCGAAAGTCCAAAAAACAGCGGCGGTTTTTTTCCGTAACGATCAATGATGGGACCATATAAAATCTGGCCAAAAGCGATGCCGATGAAATAAGTGGTGAGGGAGAGTTGCACCAAAGATTCTTTGGCTTCAAAAGTTTTTGCAATCGCGCCAAAAGCCGGAAGATAAATATCAATCGTCAGCGGTCCAATCGCGATAATGCTGCCCAAAATGATGATGAGGTAGATAAAATCTTTTTTGGTTTTTGGGTGAAATTGTGAAGACATTTAGAATAAAAATCTAATTTAAATCTGACGTAAAATACCTACCTAAACAACTTAATGTAAGGTTCAAAAACAAAAATACGATTGCGTTTTTGTCCGGTAATTTCGACCAGAATTTTTAGTTTAATAAAGTCATCCACTAACCTCAGGGCGGTCGAGAGGTTGATTTGTAAAACTTCCACCACGTCAGAACTGTCAACGGTTGGATTGCTGTAGAGATATTGTAAAAATTCTATCGCCAGCGCTTGTTTTTTTCCAAGAGTAGCAACTTTTTTTTCCACAGCGCCTCTCAGCTTGATGATATTTTTAAATGTTTGAATCGAATTTTCTGAAGTTGAGCGTACGCCCTCAAGGAAGAATTTTAGCCACTGAGTCAAGTCATTGTGAGTTCTAGCGCGAGTTAAATTATCGTAATAAAGCGACTTATTTTTTTCAAAAAAATCGGAGAGGTACAAAGTTGGCTGATGCAGTAATTCGTTACTCACCAGATACAGCGTGATCAACAAACGCCCTATTCTTCCATTGCCGTCAAGGAAAGGATGAATGGTTTCGAACTGATAATGGGCAATGCCGATTTTGATTAGCTGCGGAAGCGCTGAGTTTTCATTGTGCAAAAACTTTTCGAGATCGGCCATTAGATCATCGACCGAGTCTTGGTGCGGTGGAATAAAAATCGCATCGCGCAAGCTTGCACCACCAATCCAATTCTGACTTTTACGAAATTCTCCCAGAGTTTTACGATCACCGCGCGCCCCTTGCAAAAGAGTTTTTTGCGCTTGTTTGAGCAAACGATTACTGAGTGGTAGCTTGTTTAAAGCTTTAATCGATTGGCTCATGGCGCTGACATAGTTTCTAACTTCAAGCCAATCATCCTTTTTTTCTGCTTCGATATATTCTTCCTTTTGTACCGCGTCATCAATGTTGGTCTGGGTTCCTTCGATACGACTACTCTTCGTGCCTTCCTTCAAAATATGCATCTTGATGAAAAAATCGACATCGGGAATTAGCTGAGAAAAAGCATTTAATTCTCCAAGTTTAATGTCTGCCTTACTGAGCAAGAGCTGCAGCTGTGCGTCATCGAGCAGCCAATCACTGTTGACCTTCGAGGGTTCAAAACTTTTATACTGATAGCGCTGAACTAACTTACCGGATTTGAAATTACTGATATTCATAATTGAGTTTAAATGATTTTTCTGCAATTATGAATTATCTTACTTGCACTTTAAGCCATTTATTGCAATTAGAGAGGTATCTTGAATCTGAATAATTATATTGCAGTAGCGCTGCTAGGACTTTTCACGCTAGGTTTTCTATCTTGTATTGCTTCAACAAACGACCCTGGTTTTTCTTCAGGCTTTTGAAGTTCTAAATCCGGAGCCATTGATTTTATTAGCTTTGCAAGCTCATCATTTGTCGAAAAATCGGGATTTGTAACCGCCGTACCCTTCTTGACAAAACTCTGTTTTTCTACCTCTTTTGCCCCTTCTTGATGTTCATTTGTTTTTACTTTTACACTCAAACTTTCTGCAGAAAATAACCCAGATTTCATTTCTTTTGTCAGACTATTCCTATCAACCATAAAAACAGGAACTGCCTGATCCATATGATCCCCCGCTTGATTAACACCTCTTTTGGAATCTGAAAATTCCATGTATCTTCCAGCAAAATATTCGATACGTTTTTCGCAATGCCTGACCTTCTGATTTACCACTTCAGGACTTTCAACTTTTGCAATTATTTCGGAATTTTTTGTGGCATCAATTGGAATACTAAATTTTGTACCATTTGCCAAAATATCTTCCGGCTTCAATTCTATTTCATGAGCTTTGAGCCAATTAATAAAAGAGCTCTCCGCCGATGTTTTTAAATCTCCATCGGTCAAACCTAAAAAAGGAGCATCGCAAACATAGCGACCATTTTCAGCTGCTGTAAATTTAAAATCTGGATGAGTTAAAAAAGACAAACCAACTGCGACTTTTTCTGTTTGTGTTTTTGCGTCATCTAATCTTGATTTTAGTTCTGGATAAGGATTGTCGATTCCAACAACGATTGAGCCAACTCCCTCTAAGTCTCCTTTGTTGTAGAGATCGGTTAATTCGCGTCCTAAAGTTACCCAATTTCCATCAACTATTAGCAATGTTTTGCCCTTAGTATTTAACTGTCCCGGAAGTTTTCTTGTTGGACCGCCTACAACATTTTCTAAGGCAG
>CAMCMF010000042.1 GCA_945875865.1 Rhizobium sp. Q54 | reverse complement strand
GGGCATCTCTAAAAATTGTCTTTTCCGGTAATTTTGAGTTTTAACAAATTTGCTCGAGAGCACGTATATCTAATACGCTTACCTTCTCGCAAATTTGTTAAAACTCAAAATTCCTCGAAAAATCCTAATTTTTAGAGGCGCCCTTAATTAAATTTTTTCTCCATTTTTATAAACCGCGAAAGGTTTTAATTTTCCTTGGTGATAAAGAATTTCTCGAAAATCATTTGTTGGATAAAGTTGAAAATCGGCGAGGAGATTTTTTTCGATTCTGCCGCGATCGTTTAAATTCAAGGCTTTAGCAGCGCGAAAAGTTAGAGCGGAAAAAATTTCAGCGGCAGAAAGTTTTTCGTAAATTCCAAAAAGTGCGGCGCCAGTTAATAAATCTCCCATTGGCGCGGAGCCGGGATTCCAATCGGAAGCAATTGCTAAAATTGCACCAGCATCAAGAAGTTTTCGAGCCTTTGTCATGTGATAAATTCCAAGTCCGTAAGATGAATTTGGTAGTGCTACTGCAACCGTGTTGGATCTAGCCAGAGCAGTTATTTCTGCATCGCCACTTACTTCTAAATGATCGGCAGAAATTGCGTTAAATTCGAGCGCGAGTTTTGAACCGCAAACAGAAAATTGATCAGCATGAATCGTAATTTCAAAACCAAGTTTTTGCGCTTTTGCTAAATATTCGCGCGCTTCATTTTCGCTAAAAGCAGTTTTCTCAACAAAGATATCAACGCGTTTTGCTAAACCTTCGTGAGCTACAATTGGTAAGAGTTCATCGGCAATCATTTTTAAATAATCTTCGGCGCTTCCGGCAAAATCTTTGGGCTTCATGTGAGCTGCTAAACATGTTGGAACTAAATTTGCCGCGCAGGAATTTTGTGCTAATTTTATGGCGCGTAGAATTTTTAATTCTTGCTCAACATTCAAACCGTAACCACTTTTTACTTCAATCGTGGTTACGCCTTCGCTCAAGTGGCGAGAAGCTCGTGACGATGTTAATTCGGCTAATTTTTCTAGCGATTCTTCGCGAGTTTTTGTAACTGAACTCCAAATTCCACCGCCATTTTCGGCAATTTCTAAATAGCTTTTTCCGATGCTGCGAAGTGCGTAATCTGATGCGCGAGAGCCAGCGAAACAGATGTGAGTGTGGGCGTCAATGAAGCCGGGAAGAAGGACGGAATTTTGTGAAATATTTTCAACTTCAGCTTGCGGATTTTTTTTCTTTAATTCGTCGAGATTTCCGATGTCAGAAATTTTTCCATCAGCAATTAAAATCGAAATATCATGCAAGATTTCCAATTTATCGTCAGTGATTGCGCCATGCAAATCAAGGTCGCGCATGGTTATGATTTGTGAGATAGGGCCGATGATTTTTTGCATAATATTTTGATTATGGACCTCGTCATGCGACGGGGTGACACACTAGAGTTAGTTGCATTACTCGCTCTCTACTTTGTCACCCCGTCGAATGACGGGGTCCATCTTTTTACAATTTCAGTCCAAATTTTTCCGCATGATTAGTCGCAATTTCATATCCCGCATCATGATGACGAAACACGCCCATTGCCGGATCATTGTGCAAAACGCGGCGAATACAATTTTGCGCGCGAGTGGTTCCATCCGCTAAAACAACCATTCCGGCATGTTGTGAATATCCAATTCCAACTCCGCCACCGTGATGAAAAGAAACCCAAGTTGCGCCGCCCGCAGTGTTAGATAAAAGATTCAACAAAGCCCAATCCGAAACGGCATCACTGCCATCTTTCATGCTTTCAGTTTCGCGATTTGGTGATGCCACTGAGCCGCAATCCAAATGGTCGCGACCAATCACGATTGGCGCTTTTAATTCTCCGCTTTTCACCATTTCGTTAAACATTAATCCTGCCTTTTCGCGATCGCCCATACCCAACCAGCAAATGCGCGCAGGCAATCCCTGAAAGGCGATGCGATCGCGTGCCATCTTCAACCAGTGATGTAAATGTGCATCATTGGGGAATAATTTTATCAATGCTTCGTCCATGGCATAAATGTCGGAAGGCTCGCCGGATAAGGCTGCAAAGCGGAATGGTCCTTTGCCTTCGCAAAATAAATCACGAATATATTCCGGAACGAAGCCGTGAAAATCGTAAGCATTTTTGACGCCGCCAATTTTAGCAAATTCGCGAATATTATTTCCGTAATCAAAAACTACCGAGCCGCGTTTTTTCATATCAAGCATGAAAGAAACGTGACGCGCCATGCTTTCGATCGCGAGTAATTTATGTTTTGCCGGATCGGATTTTCTAAGTTTTAAAGATTCAGCGAGGGTGATGGAGTGAGGAATATAGCCGTCGATTGGATCGTGAGCAGAAGTTTGATCGGTTAAAATTTCGGGAATAATATTATCTTTCAGCATGCGTTCCAAAACATTTCCAGCGTCGCCAACTAATCCAATTGAAATTGCTTCACCTTTTTCTTTAGCCTCTAAAACCATGCGCATGGCGTCTTCGTAAGAATTTGTCATCTTGTCGATGTAGCGAGTATCAACACGTTTTTGAATTCGAGTTGCGTCAATATCGATTCCCAAAAAAGTTGCACCTGCCATTGTAGCAGCTAGAGGTTGAGCGCCTCCCATTCCTCCCATTCCGGCAGAAACGATTAATTTATTTTTTAAATTTCCGCCAAAATGTTTGCGTCCGCAAGCAGCAAAAGTTTCGTAAGTGCCTTGTAGAATTCCTTGCGAGCCGATGTAAATCCAGCTTCCCGCCGTCATTTGTCCATACATCATCAAACCACGATCTTTCAATTCGTTAAAATGTTCGAGAGTCGCCCAGTGCGGAACTAAATTGCTATTAGCGATTAAAACTCGTGGCGCTTCGGCATGCGTGCGCACAATGCCCACAGGCTTTCCCGATTGAACTAAAAGCGATTGATCATCTTCAAGCTTCAATAAAATTTCGATAATTTTTTGTAATGATTCAAGATTGCGAGCCGCTTGTCCATTGCCGCCGTAAACAACTAAATCAGCAGGATTTTCCGCAACTTCCGCATCAAGATTATTCAACAACATACGCAAAGGCGCTTCGCATTGCCAAGATTTTGCATTTAATTTATTACCGCGCGGAGCTTTGTAAGATGGATGTGCGGCGTAGGTTTTAAGAAAATTTTGGAGCGGCATAAATAAAAGATTTTTTGAGGAAAAATTCGAGCTTGTTAGTCCAATTTTTTAAAAAAAAGCAATAGTGGGTTCTTAGAATCTGTTTAAATCTTCTCATCAAACAAACTCGTCATCCTTGAGACCAAAGGTCTCGAGGATCTTGTGAGTTAAAACTCCTGAGATCCTCGAATCCTACGGATTCAAGGATGACGTGCTAAGGAGTGATGTGACTAGGGCAGGTTCTTAAGTTTAGTGTGAATCCACCATTGAAAAATTTTTAAAATGATTGAAATTTATCTTAGAAGAGGTTCTCAGAACTTTTTTCCCAATTAAAAATCAATTTCAATTATGGCCTCTCCTCCAAAAAAATCACTTCCAAAAAAATCACTTTCTAAACTGACTAAAGAAATCAGCCCTGAAGCAAATTTCATACTGCCGGAAAATCTCAATTCCGCGGATTTTAAAAAAGTAAAGGCGAAGAGTATGCTCAAGTTTCTTGATGCTGTTTTTAAATCTTCATTATCGACAAAAAATGTCGAGCGCTGTCTTGATTTTGCAGAACATCTTAATCTTGGCAGTAGTAGAGTGGCGTTTAATGAAGTTAAACCTTTTATTATAGAAAATTTGACGAAAGAGTCGTCAAAAAATAAGGAAGCTGCTGTTTTGGGATTGTTCAAAATTTTTGTAAAAAAACATAATGCGAACCAGTCACTGCCTCTTAAAGATAAAGAGGAAATAGAGGAATTATTTAATTGTGAAGAGTTCAAATCTTTTTTTCAGAAGTTGTTGCCAAAGGATAAAAGAAATCGAAGGCAATCGGAAATGTTGGGTGAAATTCTCTTTTTTTGTGAGACATATAAGATGAATTTAAATCTTATAGATAATATCCAAGAGACAAAAGAGATAAAAAAGTGGTATGCTGTACGTAAAAATAATCTTTCGGAAGCACTTTTAATTGAGTTGCTCAATCTTTCTGGGGCAGAAGGAAAACAAATAATTACTAACAAAACCCTGAAATGTAATAATGTTCTTATTGCGGGCTCTGGCGTCACTGATACTTTACAATTAGAAAATGCTGTCAATGAAGTTTTGAAGGCAGGAATTAGTGGTGTCGATGAAGCCAAGGAAAGAGTCGGAAGAATCCTTCATTCTCTTAAAGAGAAAGGCATCACAGTTATTTTTGAAGACGATGAAGCTTTGAACAAGCAAGTAGCGTCTTTGCTGAAAAAATATAAAGATAATCTTGATTCGATTCATAATAAATTACTGTCCTTAGAAGAGATAAGCTCACAGGATTATCAAGCCAGGGTTGGTAACGCTCTTAAGAAGGGAATTGGTATCTCTTTTAGAGAAAGATTTAAGGCGCCTGATAGGGTATCGATTTATTGTCCGGCGACTAGGGTAGTTACGGGGTGGAAAGAACAAGAATCCGAATTCGGTTTTGATGAATGGACTATTTTTGGGCACCCATCATCAACTTTATCTGTGACGATTGATAATCTCGCTGAAAAGCTTTTTTCTATTCAGGAAGGGGGGATAATAATTGAGTTTACCGATAAGGAATTGAATGCTCAGGCTCAGGAGTTGCAAAAGAGGGGTGAAAAGAACTACAATGATAGAATGTCTAAAACTCCGAGCGCTAGAGTAGAGGTTAATAGTGCCGATCAGTGGACATCGACATCAGGAGATATGCCAGAATACGGGCAATCGAGGGTTTAAAATAAAAATTCCACAAAATTTTTATTTAACCGCCGTGCTTTTCTACTAATTTCAAATGAAGAAACCAAAGTATGAAGTGCGTTGATGTCGTGATATAAAACTGTGTCATGTTTTTTGAATTCAACTTTTTTTCGCACCAAAGCAAAAACTTCTTCGAGAATTTTTGATGATTTCATTGGTCTTCTAAACTCAAGCGCCTGAGCGGCATACATCAATTCTATTGCTTGAATGAATTCTAGATTATCCAAAACCATATTAAATTTACGCCCTGAAATCGAGCCCATCGAAACGTGGTCTTCTTGTCCTAGCGATGTCGGAATGCTGTCGGCGCTGGCGGGGAAGCAGAGTGATTTATTTTCTGAAACTAAAGCGGCGGTGGTATATTGCGGAATCATGAAGCCGGAATTTAAGCCGGAATTTTTTAGCAAGAATGGCGGCAGGCCATATTTTTCACCCTCCAACATTAAGTAGCATCTGCGATCAGCAACATTTCCTAATTCTGCGGCAGCTAGAGTGGCATAGTCCAAAGCCATGGCAATTGGTTGACCATGAAATCCGCCGCCGGAAATAATTTCATTTTCATTGAAGACGATTGGATTGTCGGTGACGGAATTTAATTCGATCTCAATTGTCTCTTTGACGTGAAGCCAAGCATTGCGAGATGCGCCGTGAATTTGGGGCACGCAGCGTAGTGAATATGGATCTTGAACTTTTTTGCAATTGAGGTGTGAAGCGTTGATTTGTGAGCCTTTGAGCAAGGCTAAAATTCTTTGCGCTACAAGTTTATTTCCCAAGAAAGGACGAATTTCGTGCAGGCGGGGATCGAACGGTTTTGCTGATCCTGCCACTGCATCAATGGTCATCGCGGCGATGATGTCAGCTTGTTCAAGAAGGTGATGAAAACGATAAAGTCCGAAAGCACCGAAGGCTGCCATGAATTGTGTGCCATTGATTAGACCTAGGCCTTCCTTGGGTCCGAGAGCAATTGCAGAAATTTTATTTTTCGCAAAATATTTTGCGCTGTCATATTTTTTTCCTTTAACCACGATTTCACCAAGACCAATAAGCGGTAAAAATAAATGCGATAAAGGCGCCAAATCACCGGATGCGCCAACCGAACCTTTTGATGGAACTACAGGAATTATATCTTCTTCAATATGCCACAAAATGCGTTTGATAGTGGCTAAACTCACGCCAGAAAAACCTTGTGCCAAGGCGTGAACTTTGAGGATTAGCATCAATTTGGCAATTTGATTTGGAATCGCTTCGCCAACTCCAACCGCGTGACTTTTTAATAAATTTGATTGCAGCTCAGAAACATCTTTTGCCGAAATAATTTGATCGCACAAAATCCCGAAGCCAGTATTTACGCCATAAGTGACGCGTCCGTCAGCAACAACTTTTTCAACACATTTTTGTGATTTGGTAATTTTTTTTATCGCTTCGTCGGAAAGTTTAAGCGAAATATTTCCGTCTAAAATTTGGAATAATTTTGCGACAGATAATGTTTCGCAGCCTAGAAGAAATGTAGATTTTGACATGTTGAGAAAGTGATTGAATTATTTGACTTAATTGCTCCTCGAAAAATCCTAATTTTTAGAGGCGCCCTAAAAATAACTCACGAAAAATAACTAAAAAACAAGTATCTACAAATGAATCACGCAAAAAAAACTTCAATTCTAGGTCTTAACTGGCAGCAAAAATATTTTGATGAGCGCTTGGCAAAAGCCATTTCACAGCGTTTTGAATTGTCAGAAGTTTTGAGTAATCTTTTATCGATGCGCGAAGTTTCTCTCGATGAGGTGGAAAATTTTTTGCAGCCGAAAATTAAAACTTCTCTGCCCGATCCATTTGAACTTGGCGACATGGAAAAAGCAGTTTCACATGTTATTTCCGCGATAAAAGAAAATAAAAAAATTACCATTTTTGCTGATTATGATGTTGATGGCGCAACCAGTGCTGCGTTGCTCAAACGCTTCTTTCGTGAAATTGGAATTGATGTTGAAATTTATATTCCCGATCGTGTTTTGGAAGGTTACGGACCAAATTCTGCGGCGCTTTTAAATCTCAAAAAAAACGGCACTGATTTGGTGATCACGGTTGATTGTGGAACGGTTGCTTTCAAACCTTTAACTGATGCAAAAGAAGCTGGGCTTGATGTGATTGTTATTGACCACCATTTGGGAGTGCTAGAGCGACCTGATTCCATCGCCATCATCAATCCCAATCTTCTCAACGAAATTTTCCCCCATAAAAATCTTTGCGCTGCAGGAGTGAGTTTTTTATTTGCGGTCGCGATAAATAAAAAATTGCGCGAGTCCAACTTCTATCACCCTCCCCTTGAGGGTGACAGACCGAGAGTGAAAGAACCAAATCTTTTAAATCTTCTCGATCTTGTTGCGCTTGGAACTGTTTGTGATGTGATGTCTTTGAGCGGCTTAAATCGTGCTTTCGTGGCTGCAGGTTTAAAAGTTTTACAGCAGCGAAAAAATTTAGGCTTGCGAGAAATTTGTGATTTAGCGGCGTTAAATGAAGAGCCGAATTCTTACCATCTCGGTTTTATAATTGGTCCGCGCATCAATGCTGGCGGACGTGTCGGAAAATCTGATTTGGGAGCAAAAATTTTATCTAGTGAAGATGATGGTGAGGTTCAAGAGATTGCCAAGCAGTTAGAAATTTTAAATAAGCAGCGCAAAGAAATCGAAGTGCAAGTTTTAGATGAAGCAGTGAGAGCTTTAGAATCAAACCCGTTGACGCGTAGCGCAACAGAATCAGGGCTCGATGGCTTTTCAAAAAATGATCCGGTGATTTTTGCTGTCTCAAAAAATTGGCATCAAGGCGTGATCGGAATTGTTGCTTCGCGCTTAAAAGATCTGTACGGAAAACCAGTTGCCGTAATTGCAATTGATGATGAAGGCAAGAAAGGCAAGGCTTCCTGCCGCTCAATTTCGGGAATTGATTTTGGTTGTGAAATTTTAAATGCGCGCGCGAGCGGCTTATTACTTGAGGGCGGAGGTCACGCCATGGCGGGAGGATTTTCTGTGTTGCCGGAAAAAATTTCTGAATTGCATAAATTTTTCTGTGATAAAATGGCGAAGAAAGTTGAAGAAATTACCGCACAAAAAATTGCTGAATTTGACATTGCTCTAGATCTAGCGCAGGTGAATATCGATTTATTGAAAGAGCTAGCAAAGCTAGAGCCATTTGGCGTTGGCAATCATCGTCCGAAATTTATGTTGCGTGACGTGATCAAAGTGAAATCAAACTTAATGGGACAAACTCAAGATCATATTAACTGTATTTTCTCCGCAAAAAACTCCCTAGGTTTTAGCGGAAATTTACAAGCAGTTTCCTTCCGCTCCGCCAAAACTTTGCTCGGAGAAATTCTTCTTGATCCAAAAATGACCAAACCTATGAACCTGATTGGAACCTTGAATATCAACAGTTGGATGGGTAGTGAAAAAGTTCAGATGATTATCGAGGATATTATAATTTAAATTTTTATGACTTTGAAGCGAATCATATTTTTCATATTTTTAATTTCTTTTCCCGCCTCTTTTTCTCTCGCTGCAAATTATGATCTCGAGATCAAAGAACAGGATGTTTTTATCACAGGAAAAGCGGTTAAGGCTCTAACGATCAATAATCAAATCCCTGGTCCAACCTTATATTTCAAGGAAGGAGAGGATGCGGTTATCAATGTAAAAAATTCGCTCAATGAAAAAACTTCCATTCATTGGCATGGAATTTTATTGCCGGGAAATATGGATGGCGTGCCCGGTTTAAATGGTTTTGAAGGAATTGCTCCGGGACAGACTTTTACTTATAAATTTAAAATCAGGCAGGCCGGAACTTATTGGTATCACTCGCATTCTAATTTGCAGGAGCAGCAAGGGTTGTATGGCGCGATTGTTATTGAGCCTAATCGTTCCCTCTATTTAGAGGGAAAGTCGTCGCGTTGCGAAGCGCAGCCTAGCAGTTGCGCGGCGATGGGGGTGCATAAAGACTATGTTATAGTTTTATCGGATTTCACCGAAGAAAATCCTAACCGAATTTTAAACAATCTCAAAATCGATTCCGGTTATTATAATTATCGCAAACGCACGGTGATGACATTTTTTGAGGATGCGAAAAAAAACGGATTTTCAGCAACTTTGCAAGATTATCTAAGTTGGGGTGAGATGCGCATGGATCCTACAGATCTCTCGGATGTCAGCAAATATCATTTTTTAATAAATGGCAAAACTGCTGAGCAAAATTGGTCGGCAATTTTCAAAAAAAATGAGCGCGTAAAACTTCGTTTTATAAATGCGGCAGCGATGACAATTTTTGATGTTTCGATTCCGGGATTAAAAATGAAATTTGTTGAAGCCGACGGGCAGCCAATAAAGCCAGTGATCGGTGATGAATTTAGAATCGCTCCGGCAGAAACTTATGATGTGATTATTGAGCCAGCGGAAGAAAAAGCTTACACAATTTTTGCCGAAAGTTTGGATCGTTTGGGTTATGCTTTAGGAACTATTGCACCCCCATCGCCGCACTCCGCTTCGCTACGTGACGACTCGCTCCCCCTAAATAGGGGGAACATTACCAAGCCATTATCACCTATTGAGATTCCAAAAATGCGTCCGCGCACCATGCTAACCATGGCGGATATGATGATGGAAGGCATGGATATGAGTGAAATGAAAAGCGGCTGGGCTGATGCGGGCACTCCTTTTGGTCACAAGGCTTTGCAATATTCTGATCTTGTTTCTTTGTTGCCGCAAAAAGATTTACGTCAACCAACTCGTGAAATCGAATTACGTTTTGGTGGCAGCATGAATCGTTATATTTGGACAATTAATGGCGAACAATTTCCGGCGCCAATCAAATTAAAATTTGGCGAAAGAGTGCGCTTAAAATTTGTTAATGAGACGATGATGGCGCATCCGGTGCATCTTCATGGCATGTTTATGCAGTTGGAAAATGGTCATGAAATGAAATGGTTGCCAAGTAAACACACAATTATTTTGCCGCCAGCGCAAAGCGCGACTGCACTTTTAACCGCAGATGAAGAAGGCGAGTGGGCATTTCATTGTCACCTGTTATATCATATGGCAAGCGGCATGATGAGCAATGTTGTGGTTGAGAAAAAGCTGCATGAATAAATTTTTTTACATCGCATTTTTAGTTTTTTTTCTGCCACAAAATCTTTTTGCCGCGACTCATCATGGCGATGAACATAAACAATTATTTCATGCTTTTACTTTGGAAGCTGAGGCGGGAAATGCCAATGATGGTAAAGGTGCTAGAGGTTGGGATTTAGATGGCTGGATTGGTAATGATGTCAATCGTCTATGGATCAAAAGTGAGAAAAAAACTTATGGAGAATATGAGCAAAAATCAGAAGTGCAGGCGCTTTACAGCAGAAATATCAGTCAATTTTGGGATGCGCAAATTGGTATACGTCACGATTTTAGCACCGACTTTTCTTCGCAAAGTCTAAATTATTTGAACATTGGTATTGAAGGCTTAGCGCCATATTTTTTTGAAACTGATGCTCATGTTTTTTTAAGCGAAAAGGGAAATGTTAGTGCGAGATTAAAACAGGAATTTGATATTTTGATCACGCAAAAATTTATCATGCAGCCTTTTGTTGAAGCGGATTTTTTTGCGCAGGATGTGAAGGAATTAAATGTGAGTTCTGGTCTGTCAGTGCTTGAGGTTGGTGCTTTGGTGCGATATGAAATCAGCAGAAAATTCGCGCCATATTTTTCTCTGCGCTACAACACAAAAACTTTTGCGACGAAAAATCTTTCACAAAAAAATGGCGAACCGACTGAGAGTTTTATTTTAGGATTTGGTCTGCGCTTAAAATTTTAGAGATGGAATAGTCCGTAAATAGCGAAGCCAATCAAGATAAGTCCGGAAATGATTTTAATTCTGGCCATAAATTTAGCAGAAATTTTGTGACGAATAATTGCGGTTGTGGTCGCAAGAAAAATCCACCAACTCATTGAGCCAATAAAAACTCCGATGATGAGAAGCGGTATATTTCCCTTGATGGAAGCGCCTCCACCGATTGCGGCAAAAATTCCAATCAGCAACATGATCATCACCGGATTAATCGCTGCGATAAAAAAAGTTGCTAAGATGGTTTTGAAAAATTTGTGAGTTTGGATTTTGATTTCTGCACTAGGAATTTTGGCATTTTTGATTTCGATAGCGCCGAGATAAAATAAAATCGCGCTGCCAACAATTTGTAATAACGAAGAATATTTTAGTAAGAATTCTGTAATAAAAACTAAACCACCGCCAGCTAAAAATCCGTAGAGCGCATCGCAAAGAGCTGCTCCCAGACCAACAGCCAAGCCGATTTTGAAGCCATGCGCTAAAGTATTTTTTATGCAAAGCATGCCAATTGGTCCAACCGGCATGGCGAGAGAAAATCCGATGATGAGGGCTTTGAGGAATAGCATTTTTTGTTAGTTTTCAGGGCCCCAGTCGCGCTTAAGGAATCACTATTTACACCACGTACTCTAGAGCCGGTATTCAAACTAGACTAAAGGGCACCTCTAAAAATTGTCTTTTCCGGTAATTTTGAGTTTTAACAAATTTGCTCGAGAGCACGTATATCTAATACGCTTGCCTTCTCGCAAATTTGTTAAAACTCAAAATT
>CAMCMF010000041.1 GCA_945875865.1 Rhizobium sp. Q54 | reverse complement strand
TTAAGGGCATCTCTAAAAATTGTCTTTTCCGGTAATTTTGAGTTTTAACAAATTTGCTCGAGAGCACGTATATCTAATACGCTTGCCTTCTCGCAAATTTGTTAAAACTCAAAATTTCTCGAAAAATCCTAATTTTTAGAGGCGCCCTTAAACCCAAATCCGTCATTAGAAATTCGTCTACTTTGGCTAAAACTTGAAACTGCGCAGTTGAAACAATGTTTTTAAATCCGCACTTACGCTGAGTAAGCTTACGTTTTAAAAACATTGTTTCGCCCTTCATTTTCAAGCTTTAGGCAAAGTATCCTGAATTTCTAATGACGGATCTGGGTTAAAGAAAGATATCTTCACAAGATTTTTTGAAAAGTGGCCTGCCAGGCCACTTTTTGATTTCGGTTAAAACTTTAGGCCACCATCCCTCTCACCCGATGACTCCACAGCTTTTTGCGAATATCCCATTTTTTTTGAAATAATCAACATTACCTAATTTTTAGAATTTTGTGAATTTGCAACGAGAGAAAATATCCGCGCTCTTCGCAAAGTTTTTGTGCCAGCTCTAAATTGGCTTGGTTCTTGACTTCGTCATATTCATCCATCGGCTGAACGTAAACTGGAATGTGGAATTTTTCTTGTCCAACTTCAGCAATATCAGAATAATTTTTGTGGTTTTTTGAAATTATAAATTTGAAAGCATTGATGCGCGAGAGCAGGTCTGGTCTGATTTGGTGATATTTACTATTAGGCTCTCCACTATCTAGGGGAGATCGAGCGGACGCGTCAGCGCCGCGATTAGGGGTGCATATCGATACTTTTGGTGAGCAGATAATTTTTACTTCTTTTGGCAAATCACGAAAAAGCGTGCCGTTAGTTTCGATTTGCACGAGAAAATTTTGCTTCACCAATTCCTCACAAAGACGCTCTATTGGCTGACGAAAAGGCTCTCCTCCAGTAATTACGATTAATTTTCTAATTAATTTTCCGTCAGAATTTTTTGCTAGCTTTTCTACTTCAGAAATAATTTCTGACAGAGAAAAATTTTGGTAAGAATCAAACTCGGTATCACAAAAATCGCAGGCTAAATTGCATCCGCCGAGCCTGATGAATACAGAGGGATGACCAACGTAAAGCCCTTCACCCTGAAGAGTTGGGAAGATTTCTTGAACATCAAGATTTTCGCCAGAATGAATTTCTGGCTTCATGATTTTATTTTTGCCGAACATTAATTTCCGATACGCAGTTTCTGATATGTTTCGCGATCCATATCAACAATATCGACAGAGATATCGCAGCGCTTGTTGATAAGATTGCTATTTTGTGGTGGGAGTTGGAGGTGAGGAATGCCAGTTACCGCATCTGCAAACTCTTGCATAGTTTCAACGATTCTATCTTTCTCGCTTGGTTTTGTTGCTAGATTGCCAAAAAATTCTTTTGCTAATTGCAGAGTTTTTTCAGCGAGCTTTTTTTTCGCTTCGATAGTTCTGCCGCTTAAAATTTTTATGGTGATGTGAAGAAAAGATGAGGTTGATTGATCTGGTCTACCTACGAGATATTCATCAAAAGAAAAGCTGCGCGCCTTACAGTGATCAGGATCGAAATTGCCTTCAGTAACTGAAGCCATTACGTCTTGAATTGTGATTTGGAACTTTTTTATTTCTTGGGAATTGATGTCCGAGGAATGTTCGATGATGAGATGAGGCATGTGAATCGTGAAATCGTGTTTAAAAAATTTTGTTTGAGAAAGATAAAGGCGATAGTTTTTTAAAACCACCCAAGTTTTGCAAAGAGGGCGATAGTAAGCTTGCCAGTAGTTATATTATTTGACAGTGTTAGCTGTCTTGGAAAGCAATCCGAAGATCGCTTTCTTTTCTTAAGGAGGTAATCCAGCCGCAGGTTCCCCTACTGCTACCTTGTTACGACTTAACCCCAGTCACTCCTCCTACCGTGTAGAGCTGCCTCCTTTGCAGGTTAGCTCACTCTATTCAGGTAGAAACAGCTTCCATGGCTTGACGGGCAGTGTGTACAAGACCCGAGAACGTATTCACCGTAGCATGCTGATCTACGATTACTAGCAATTCCAACTTCACGAGGGCGAGTTGCAGCCCTCGATCTGAACTGAGATGGCTTTTAAGGATTTGCTCCCGATTGCTCGTTGGCTTCCTGCTGTAACCACCATTGTATCATGTGTGTAGCCCAACCCATAAGGGCCATGATGACTTGACATCATCCTCACCTTCCTCCTACTTGTCGCAGGCAGTTTCCCTATAGTTCCCGGCATAACCCGATGGCAAATAAGGATGAGGGTTGCGCTCGTTGAAGGACTTAACCTAACATCTCACGACACGAGCTGACGACAGCCATGCAACACCTGTCTCCACTGTGGATTGCTCCAAAGCTACATTTCTGTAGCGGTCAATGGGATGCAAGGGTTGGTAAGGTTTTTCGCGTAGCATCGAATTAAACCACATGATCCACTGCTTGTGCGGGTCCCCGTCAATTTCTTTGAGTTTTAATCTTGCGATCGTAGTCCCCAGGCGGAGTGCTTAACGCGTTAGCTTCGCCACCGAACTCTAAGAGCCCGACAACTAGCACTCATAGTTTACTGCGTGGACTACCAGGGTATCTAATCCTGTTTGCTCCCCACGCTTTCGTACCTCAGCGTCAGTATTGGCGTAGATGATCGCTTTCGCCACCGGTGTTCCTCCTAATATCTACGGATTTCACCCCTACACTAGGAATTCCATCATCCCCCACCAAACTCAAGCAAGGCAGTTTCGATTGCAATTCCCGAGTTGAGCTCAGGGCTTTCACAATTGACTTACCATGCCGCCTACGTACCCTTTACGCCCAATAATTCCGAACAACGCTAGCACCCTTCGTATTACCGCGGCTGCTGGCACGAAGTTTGCCGGTGCTTTTTCTGTAGGTACCGTCATTATCTTCCCTACTAAAAGAGCTTTACAATCCGAAGACCTTCATCACTCACGCGGTATTGCTGGATCAGGCTTGCGCCCATTGTCCAATATTCCCCACTGCTGCCTCCCGTAGGAGTCTGGACCGTGTCTCAGTTCCAGTGTGGCTGATCATCCTCTCAGACCAGCTACGGATCATTGCCTTGGTAGGCCATTACCCTACCAACTAGCTAATCCGATAGAGGCTCATCTAACAGCGATAAATCTTTCCCGGTTACCCGGTGATATATGGCATTAGCTTTGGTTTCCCAAAGTTATTCCTTACTGCTAGGGAGATTCCTCTACATTACTCACCCGTTTGCCACTGACATATTGCTATGCCCGTTCGACTTGCATGTGTTAAGCATACCGCCAGCGTTCGTTCTGAGCCAGAATCAAACTCTCAAGTTGAGAATTTGATTAACTGAGCTCTTAGAATCTGACATTTTATAGAGAGTTTGCACCCTCTTGTTCTACAACTTGCGGCTTACGCCACAAACGCAGAACATCCTCCCCGAAAGGAGGATTGTAGACCTAAAAATGACAGTTAAGACAAGCCTAACTATCGCCTTTATTTTTCTCAAAATTTGCTCTGCTAAAATATAGCAAAGCATCGCTTCGCTTAAAAAAATTTAAGCAAAGCATTTAAACACGACTATTCACGATGTAAAACAGCGAAGACTTGAAGGTATGTAAGAAACTTGATAGAGACAAAGCGGTCGAAACCAACTTAGAAACTATACGAAAGAAACAAACTATCTGAACTTCTAATCACGAAGAAATAACATTTCCTCTACTTAACTTATTCTTTAATTGGGATTCAACTAAAAAATAGGGGCGGCACTCTATGAAATGGTTTTTCTTATGTCAAGCGGGCTTATTAAAAAACTTACATGAGTTATTTTGCGCGCAATAAACTCTGTACGAAGTCAATAAATTCAAGCCTTGGATTCGATCCGCTACTTTTAATTTTGATCTCCAACCTCTCCAAATCTCGCAAATTTTTTACTAAAAATTTTTGCGATAAACTCTTCAGATGTTTGCGAAACTCACCTTCAACTTTAAAAAAAAGTCGCTGATTTTTGACCGCGGATTCAAAATCGACCATGCCAGAATCAATCTCAACCCTAGCCTGATGAAGCTTCTGCATATAGTTAGATAAAAAGCGCAGAATCGTTATCGCATCAATAGCATTACGAAATAATTTTTCGGCAGAGATTAAAGCTAAATCAAATTTTTTCGCCGCAAAATTATTGATAAATTCTGCAATTGAAATTTCTGACTCTGATGCCGTCAAGCGCTCTACAACTTCTATTGTCAGATTTTTATCTTCTCCTAAAAAAGTAATCATTTTGCGCATTTCCTGAAGAATCATTTGGCGATCCTTGCCAAATTTTTCGAGAAACATTGCCACAACTTGCGAGTTAAATTTGATTCTTCTTCTATTCAATTCATCTGAAATATATTTTTTGATCACGGCATCATTATCCTCGTAGCAAGCAATGGCCGCAAAGTGCGGATTATCTTCGCAAACTTTACGCAAAGCTGATGATTTATCTAAATCGCCACCTTGAATCAAAATAAAATTCTCACTTTTTTGGAAAAAATTCTGATCTTCAAAAAGAAGTTTTAAAGCTGCCGCACTCGCCGCTTCGCCATCTTTGATCAAAATTAATTTTCGTCCACCCAGCATTGACATCGACAAAAATTCATCAATTAGAATTCCTTTATCTTCAGCCAGTCGCTCTTTGCTGATATTAGTAACCAAAAAAACATCAGATAAATTTGGTGAGATTTTTTTCGCGATCACATCAAAACGATGTGAAACTACGGCGGCTTCTGGCCCGAAGATTAAGCAGCCGATAATTTTTTCGGCAGAAATTTTTTGAATATAATTTTCGATTTGTGCGGGAGGAATTTTCATCAATTAGCTTTATTTATTGGTTCTAGGACTTACGCAAAACTAGTATCACTTCGGAATTCTAGGTCTTAAAAATTTTTTAAAAGGTAAGCGCCCCAAGATGTACGTGCGTTTTAAAAAATTTTTAAGACCCAGAAGTTCGAAAGTGAGACGACCTTTTGCGTAAGTCCTATCTGAGGACGTTGCAAATCTAACTTCCCAGAAAAACCGAAGTCAATTTTTTCTCCAGTTCAAAATCTTGAAGAATTTTGTTAGAAATTCGTCAAGATTTTGAATTAATTGTGGTCGATTAATTGTGAGTTTTTGCTGTTTTGTTGTTTTTGGTGTGAAGCTGGCGCACCTCTCCCTTGTTCAGGTCGCAAGCAGCTGTGGCTTTAAACTTTGAGTAGCGAGTTTTGTATTTTCTTCTGCGAGAACAACCAGTCTTTTGAGATTAAAAGCAATCGTTTGCATGAAGGCGTGGAATTGGTTTTTGGCGATTCCGCAGCATCTCGTTCTTTTGGAACAGTTGGAAAAAACCCGCTCAAAAGGCGACCTCAGAGCGCAATGCCCTTTGTCTAAATCAAAGTTTTTGCCCTTCATGTTATTTTTTTTGATGGTGCAGAGGTGGATATTATTTGCTTTAGCAACTCTTTGAACATTCTTGTCGCAGTAGCCTTTATCGGCATAAACCGCCCCGTTAGCGCGAGTAATTGCTACCTTGTTGATTAAGCCAGAACGCATGTACTCACAGATTGGTTATAACATGCTAAATCTAAAACTTTTTGTGAAAATTTTTCACGAAAGAAAATTAGATTTTATTGTGATTTTATCGGTAATATTTTTTACGATTTACATCGATCTATTAGTTGGAATAACATCAGGCTTAATCACATTTTTATTACTTCAAAAATTCTTCAAAAAAAATGCCTAAAATTTACTTAATTTTATTTCTATCGCTGTGCTTTGCGCAAAATTCTTTTGCTCAATTACAAACTATCACATCGCTTTCCGCTTTAGAGGGAGAAGCCTTTGGCAATAATACTCACAAAGAAGCTTTAATTAGTTTTGCCGAATATCCTTTATCAAAAAAAACCGCCATTGGTGGTAGCGCTCAATTAAGTCACGTCTCATCAAACCACAATTCATCCAGCGAAGCCTATGCTTTTAATTCTGTGGAATTGTTTCATCGCTACAAATTTTTTAGCAGCAAACATCTCGGAATCACGGTACATAACAGCTATAAATTTGGTGGTAGTTACAATGAAAATAATAATCTCGCTTTGATGCCCAAGCAAGATGATTACGAGCTGCGCTTCCTCTTTGCGCACAACATGCCGGATCGCTTGGTGAATACAGTGGTGCAAAATGAAACTCCTTATTTTGTACGCGCTGAGGTTGCTTATCGCCGCAGATTTTCTAACCCATTTGATGAATATCGTTTCACCTTTTGGAGCGGCGTAAAAATCAATGAAAAATTTTCATTTTTACTGCAAGATAATATTACCTGGAACGTTAATGCTAAAGAAACTGCGCTGCATAATAGTCGCCAAAATTTTGCTAATTTCAACATCTCTAAAACCACCAATAATCTCGCAACTTTTTCACTTCTCTATCACTGCGATAAAGAAACCACGATACAATTTGGCTATGCAAGAAGGCTGGCCGGCAACAATCCGTTCTATGATTATGATGGCCCGACGGTTGCACTTTGGAAAAGTTTTTAAGCTCGCTGGACCCCATCTTCATGACTGGGTCCATCTTAAACCCAGATCCGTCATTAGAAATTTACATAATTTGGCTTAGCCAAGAAAATACGCGGTTGAATCAGAATTTTTTAGTGCGCACTTATCAAGTGATAAGCTTACGCCTAAAAAATCCCGCTTCGCCCTTTATTTTCTTGGCTAAGCCAAATTCTGTTAAATTTCTAATGACGAATCTGGGTTAAAACTTCTTAGCTTGCTCCTCAAAAGCACTCATCATCCTCTCCGCAGCTTTTTCAAAAATAGTGCCAAGCATTTTTGTTAAAAAAATTGAGTTAAATTCGAACTCAATAAAAAATTCTACTTCACATTTTCCGTCTGCAACTTCGCGAAATTTCCATTTATTTACCAAGTTTTTAAAAGGCCCGCGAATCGCCACAACATCAACGTAATAATCTCCATCAGCTGATTTTCCATGCCGCACATCGGAAGTATATTTCTCGAAAAAACTTTTAAAATTAATCAGTAAATCCGCCCGCAAATTCTTATCAGAAATTTTTTCAATAATTCTTGCTTGCTTGCACCACGGTAAAAATTCCGGATATTTTTCAATATCCATCACCAACTCGTACATATGTTTAGCGCTGTGCGGCAGAGTTTTTTTCTGAGTTAGAGAAGGCATATTTTGTTTAAAAAATATTTTTCATTTCGCCGCTATTCATCATCTCTTGTATTTTTCTTGGATCAATTTTACCCATTTTTTTCATCATTTTATGCATCACCTTATATTTTTTCATCAAGCGATTAACCTCTTGAATCGTGGTTCCAGCGCCTCTGGCAATTCTGTGTTTGCGTGAGGAACTTAAAATTTCTGGATCATTTCTCTCGCGCAGAGTCATTGATAAAATTATCGCTTCTTGCAGCTTAATATCTTTTTCCAGCCCGCTAATTTTTCCGAGCTGTTCTTTTATTTTTCCGGCGCCAGGTAGCATGTTTATTATGCTCGACATGCCGCCCATTTTTTTCATATTGCGAATTTGTGACAGTAGATCGTTGAAATCGAACTGACCTTTTTGCATTTTTTTTGCTGCTTTTTCCATCTCTTCGGCATCAAAAACTTCCTGCGCTTTTTCCACCAAAGATACCACATCGCCCATGCCAACAATTCGTGATGCGATGCGATCGGGATTAAATTCTTCAAACTCTTCAAGCTTTTCACCGACGCCGATAAATTTAATTGGCAGATTAGTTGCAGCCTTCATAGTCAAGGCGGCACCGCCTCGCATATCTCCATCCAAGCGCGTTAAAATTATGCCGGTTAGTGGTAATTTTTCTTGGAAATTTTTTGCGACAGTAACTGCATCTTGACCAATCATCGCATCGACCGTGAGCAGAATTTCATCGGGTTTTGTTGCTGCCGTAATATCAATTAATTCCTGCATTAATTCGGAATTGATCGAAGTGCGACCTGCAGTGTCGAGAATCAAAACATCGTAAGCTAATTCACGCGCTTTTTGCGCCGCTTTTTTTGCTAATTCGAGTGGTTTTTTTGCTGCATCAAACTCATCAAAATCAACAGAAATTCTTTGCGCTAAAATTTTTAATTGTTCTGCCGCTGCTGGCCTGTAAGTGTCAAGTGATGCGAGTAAAACTCTTTTGTGATTTTTATTTTTTAATCGCAGCGCAATTTTTGCCGAAGAGGTGGTTTTCCCAGCGCCTTGCAAACCAACCATCAAAATAATTACTGGTGGTTTGATGTTTAAATTTAATTCCGATTTTTCTGATCCTAAAAGTTTTACTAATTGATCATGCAAAATTTTGATGATTAGCTGACTTGGCGAGACGCTTTTAATTACCTGGGCTCCCAGTGCTTCTGCTTTTACAACTTCGATAAAAGATTTGGCGATTGGCAATGCAACGTCAGCTTCCAAAAGCGCAATTCTAACCTCGCGCATCGTGGCATTTAAATCATCTTCTGAGATGAATTTTTTTCCGGAAAGTGCGTCGAAAATTTTTGTGATTTTGTTGGAAAATTGATCAAACATTTTTTTCTTTTTTAGCCCTCTTTGAAAAAGAAGGTGGCATCGCATAAGCGATGACGGGTGATTTTAGTAAAGAAATCCTCCGACCTTCGCTTACGCTACGGCCACCTCCTTTTGCAAAGGAGTTTTGATGGAATCAGGAATTTTTTTCGGCCTGAAAATAACGCTGTCAACGCAGACAATTCGCGTGGTGAGATGGGCTAGAAGTTGCTCATCTTTTTTGAATTCCTGATAAAGCAAAATTGAAGTAGTGGAGATTTCTTTCACCTCAGTTGAAACAGAAATTAAGTCATCCAATCTCGCGGCAGAAAGATATTCTATCGCGCAACTTTTCACCACGAAAAGCAGTTGTTCTTTTTGTCTTAATTCAGTTTGTGAAATGTTTAAATTGCGTAAAAAATCGGTGCGGGAGCGTTCAGCAAATTTTAGATAATTAGCGTAATAAACCACGCCCTGTGCGTCGGTATCTTCGTAGTAAACGCGATATGTTGCAGAAAATTTATTCGACATAAACCGAGCAATTTGGAGTTTCGTAAAGTTTGATCGCAACGCATTTTACACTTTCTTTTGCGAAAATTTTTGGGCAGATTTTTTCTAAAATATGTTTGGCGATATTTTCGGCGGTAGGATTTTCATCCAGGTAATAAATTTTTTGGCCGGTTGTTTTGGCTATGTTTTCACCGAGTTCTTTATCGTGAATTGAGAGAATTGTATTGTGATCAAGATTGTCGTCAATCCAAGCGCCGAGTAGCTCGCGGATTTTTCCAAAATCAATTACGCGGCCCAGTTCATCAAGTTCTTTAGCCATAAAACTTGCTTCTAAAGCGTAGCGATGGCCATGCAACATCTTGCATTTGCTTTCATGTTTTAGAATGCGATGAGCGGCGTCAAATTCGAGGCGTCTAGTACAAGTTATCATTTTGAATTGATTTTTTGCTGGAGAAAGATGGGACTGTTGCAAATCAAAATTTTCGTCGAATTTTTCGTAATTCTAATTTTTTTGAAACGCTCGTACATTTAAGGTACGCTTACCTTTCAAAAAAGGGCATCTCTAAAAATTGTCTTTTCCGGTAATTTTGAGTTTTAACAAATTTGCTCGAGAGCACGTATATCTAATACGCTTGCCTTCTCGCAAATTTGTTAAAACTCAAAATTCCTCGAAAAATCCTAATTTTTAGAGGCGCCCAAAAATTAGAATCACAAAAACTTCTTAGAAACTTTTGATTTTCAATCACCCAATATGGAAATAAAATAGGTCTCGCATCCAGAATTATCAACCTCCCTTTAACTATGGAAGAAATTATTAAAAAACTAAAATTCGATCAAAATGGTTTGATTCCTGCAATTGCGCAGGATGAAAAAAATGGTGAAGTTTTGATGATGGCTTGGATGAACGAAGAATCTTTGCGCCTTACTCTATCAAGCGGCTACGCCACTTATTTTTCGAGATCGCGAAATTCTTTGTGGAAAAAAGGTGACACTTCTGGGCATTTTCAAAAAGTAATTTCTCTTAATGTTGATTGCGATTTTGACTGTATTTTGATGAAAATTGAGCAACTTGGTGCTGCTTGCCACACCGGAGCGCGCAGCTGTTTTTTTAATAAAATTTTATGACTTTAACTTGGTTAGAAATTAGCAAAAAAGCGCTGCTCAATAATATTTCACACATCAAAAAAAGATTGAAGCCGCAGCAAAAATTTATGGCGGTTGTGAAGGCTAATGCTTACGGGCACGGGCTTTTTGAAGTGGTGAATGCGATTAAAAGCAAAGTCGATTATTTGGCAGTTTTTGCTTTTGAAGATGCAATTTTGTTGCGCAAAAAAGGTGTGAAAATTCCGTTGTTGGTATTGTCGCGAGTCTTTGAGGATCAAGTTGATTTGGCGATTAAGCATGACATTGAAGTGACGGTTACGACTTTTGATATTTTGAATTTGAAGAAAAAATTAAAGGTTCACATCTGTGTCGATAGTGGTTTGGGACGAGATGGTTTTGTTGCAAGTGACATGAAAAAAGTTGCGCAATTACTCAAAAATTCACCGCTAAAAATCATCGGACTTTACGCGCATTTTGCTGCTGCTGATGACGATGCTTTTGTGGATTATACGAAAAAACAAATCGCTGAATTATCGCGTTGGAAAAAAGAATTCGCTGCTTTTGGAATCAAGCCTTTAATCCATCATTGTGCTAGTGCTGGAGCACTTTCATCAAAGCTTTCTAATAGCTTCGATTTAGTTAGAATCGGCATTTCACTTTATGGTTTATGGCCATCATCTGATGTAAAAAAACGTGAAGAGAAAAAAATAAAATTGCTGCCTGCCTTATCTTGGAAGGCGCATATTTCTGAAATAAAATTTTTACCAAAAGGCAGCGCGATTTCTTACAATTGCACTCATATTTTAAAGCGTGATTCAAAATTGGCTGTGCTGGGAATCGGCTATTTTGATGGCATCTCGCGTGTTAGCTCAAATAAAAGTTTTGCAATTGTTGCGGGAAAAAAAGTTCCACAATTGGGTCGCGTAACCATGAATTTAATCGTGCTTGATGTGACTGATGTTGCGAATGTTAAGGCGGGAGATGTCGTAACAATTATTGGTGCTGATGGCGATGTCGAAATTTCTGCCGATGATTGGGGGAAGTGGGGCGAGACTTCTTGCTACGAAGTGGTGACTCGTATTAATTCAAACTTGAAAAGAGCGGTAATCTAATGTTGTTTTTTTTATCACGAATCTAACTTGCCTCGCAAGGTAAGTCCTTGTAGGTTGTTTTAGATGTTCCCATCCATCGGTTGGCAAGAGTCTAGGCACTCAAAGCTTGCAAGGCACTCTTTCTTCTCATTCTCCGTCCCATCCAAGATAGATCTCATCAAAAAGAATTTTACTTTTGAATATTTCTCTCCACTCAGTTTTTGATCTCTCATGCGTCAAAAAAATTCCGTAAGAAAATAAATCACAAGCCTGTAAGCCATGACTTTCATGTGATTTGTGATGTTGAACCCAGATCCGTCATTAGAAATTTACATAATTCGCCTTAGCCAAGAAAATACGCGGTTGAATCAGAATTTTTTAGTGCGCACTTATCAAGTGATAAGCTTACGCCTAAAAAATCCCGCTTCGCCCTTTATTTTCTTGGCTAAGCC
>CAMCMF010000040.1 GCA_945875865.1 Rhizobium sp. Q54 | reverse complement strand
CTTACTCAGCGTAAGTGCGGATTTAAAAACATTGTTTCAACCGCGCAGTTTCAAGTTTTAGGCAAAGTAGACGAATTTCTGATGACGGATTTGGGTTAAAATTCAAAATTACCGGAAAAGACAATTTTTAGAGGTGCCCATATACCGACTCTTTATTTTTGAGTTCGGTAGCTTGAATCAGTTTTGGTATAAATTGGCACAAGGAGTATTTAATCTTTGTGCGTTGAGATAAACTACTGTGAATCTGTAATTAATCCATCTCTGCAACCCAATTAAGCGTGTGTCAAAAAGCCCTTGAGATCTAACCAGATTTCAAGGGCTTTTTCATTTATACCGAAACTGATTCAAGAAGCCGAACTCAAAAATAAAGAGTCGGTATATGGGGTTCCCCACAATGTGGGGCGCAGGCCATCCTGCGTAAAAATAAAATCAATATACTAAATCGGCTTCTTGAAGCTGATTTGGTATAGTACCTCGAAAAATCCTAATTTTTAGAAGTGCCCTTTAGAAATTTTTTTCTTGTGTATTAAGAAGGTAAAATAATATCATACTATCGCAGTACTTTCTTACTGCAATTAAGTTACACCACTAAAAACCCAGTAAACCCGACTTGCGAGAAAGCGCTAAGCCCTTGAGAATTCACCTAGTTCTCAAGGGTTTTTTATGGGGGTTTTTTATGGGGGGGGGTTATTTTCTCATAGTTGTTATGATGAAACGGCGTAAGCGCTCCAACTCTTCAATATCTTTTCCTTTAATAAAATAATCTGCGGCGCCGAGCTTTTTGCTTTGCTCTTTTATTTCCTCATCTTCTTTGGCGCTCAGAATTGCAACCGGAATTTTTATTTTTCGCTTAGTGATTTCTTCTAAAATATGGAAACCAGAGACATCATGCATTGCCAAATCGAGCAATATCATTCCGATATCTTCAATCACCACTCCTTCAATTTTTTCTCCAGAAAAAATTTTTATTGCGTCATTGCCACTTTTGAGGGCGATTAACTTATAGCCGAATTCTGCAATCTCATCATTGATAATTTTGCCAAAAATTTTTGCCTGAAATTCTTCGTCTTCGATGTATAAAATATAATTTTTGACCATGTTAAAATAATTTTAGTGTGAGCAAAACTAATGAAGACCAAATGCCAATATTAGCGATAATGGAGAGCTTTAGAAGCAAACTTAATTTTGGATTTTCTTGTAGAGAGCTTAAAACTCTATCGCGCAGCAGCTTGCCAGCTTGCAACCACTTGAAACGATTTTCATATATTTTTTCAAGTTCCTTGTGCGCCAATTTTTTATTTTGAGGGATCATTTTTTGTTTTTTAGATTCAGGAGACATTTTGCTGCAAGTCCGATGATAATTTTTTCTTCCAGCAATTGACGAAATTCATTCTTTTTAGATTTTGTTTTAAGCTCATCAAAATCAATCATTAAGCCATAAACTTCCGTCGCAACCTTGATCATTGTTTCTTTATCGAACTCATCACTATAAAATTGGAAGGTCATATTCATCGCCTCTGTCAATTTTTTACGACCAGCATCATCAAAAGGATTTGAAGATTTTCCGCTTAAAATTGTATCAGATGTAACATTTAATTCTCGTGCTAATTTTTGTAGAACTTCATTTGAAACGCCGCTACGACCATTCTCGAAGCCTGACAATAGCTGCTTGCTCACCCCAACCTTTTCTGCCAATTTACTCTGGCCAATATTTTTTGCTTCTCTGATTTGTTTAAGAAAATTTTGCGACATCTTTTGTAAATTTAAAGTTGTGGCAATTTTGTTTTGGGATTTTTTTAAAGTCTAGGGCTCCTCTAAAAATTAGGATTTTTCGAGGAATTTTAACAAATTTGCGAGAAGGTAAGTGTATCAGATATAAGAGCTCTCGAGCAAATTTGTTAAAATTCAAAATTACCGGAAAAGACAATTTTTCGAGGTGTCCTACAATAAAAAGGGAAGGAGTCGCGCGAACTCCTTCCCTTAAAATTTCGTTAGATTAAAGATTTTTTATTAATCCTTTTTCTCGTCTTTTTTTACTTCTTCATATTCCGCATCGACAACTTTTTCATCGGCATTTGCAGATGAATCTGTAGCGCTAGAAGAGCCAGCGTCTGCAGTTGAAGATTGATTTTCATTCGCTCCAGAAGTTGCTTGTGAAGCCTTATAAATTTCCTCTCCAAGCTTCATTGAACTTTGCATCAAAGCTTCAGTTGCAGCTTTTAATTCCGCAGCAGTCGAACTTTCCTTCGCAGCCAAATCTTTCACTTTTTGTATTTCAGCTTCGATCGAACTTTTAGTCGCCGCGTCAACTTTATCACCATGTTCTTTCAAGCTTTTTTCAGTTTCGTAAACCGCAGAATCAGCGTGATTTTTTGCTTCGATAAATTCTTTTTTGATTTTATCTGCAGAAGAATTTGCTTCAGCATCCTTCACCATTTTTTGAATATCAGCGTCAGATAATCCGCCGCTTGATTGAATGCGAACCTGTTGTTCTTTTCCGGTGGCTTTATCTTTTGCCGAAACTTTTACCACGCCGTTAGCATCAATATCAAAAATTACTTCGATTTGTGGCAGGCCTCGTGGAGCTGGCGCGATGCCTTCCAAATTAAATTCGCCGAGCAATTTATTGTGAATTGCGATGTCGCGTTCGCCTTGGAAAACTTTGATTGTAACCGCAGTTTGACTGTCAGAAGCAGTCGAGAAAACTTGGCTTTTATTAGTTGGAATTGTGGTATTACGATCAATCAAACGAGTGAAAACGCCACCTGCTGTTTCGATTCCAAGTGACAATGGAGTAACATCTAAAAGTAAAACATCTTTGACATCGCCTTGTAAAACCGCACCTTGAATCGCAGCACCAATCGCTACAACTTCATCAGGATTTACACCTTTATTTGGCTCTTTGCCGAAAAGTTTTTTTACAGTTTCAGCGACTTTTGGCATACGCGTCATGCCTCCAACCAAAATAACTTCGTGAATGTCAGAAGCTTTTAAACCGGCATCTTGTAAAGCATTTTCACAAGGTTTGATGGTGCGCGAAATTAAATCATCAACTAATTGTTCAAGTTTGGCGCGAGTCAATTTAACGTTAAGATGCTTAGGGCCAGAAGCGTCTGCAGTGATGTAAGGCAAATTGATTTCGGTTTCCATCAAAGTGGAAAGTTCGATTTTTGCTTTTTCCGCAGATTCTTTCAAGCGCTGTAGAGCCAAGGGATCTTTCTGCAAATCAACGCCGGTGTCTTTTTTGAATTCAGCAGTTAGATGTTCTAAAATTCTCATGTCGAAATCTTCACCACCAAGAAAAGTATCACCATTAGTTGCTTTTACTTCAAATACGCCGTCGCTGATTTCAAGAACTGAAACGTCGAAAGTTCCGCCACCCAAATCATAAACCACAATTGTTTGCGCAGTTTTTTTATCCATGCCGTAAGCAAGCGCTGCAGCAGTGGGTTCGTTGATGATACGTAGAACATCGAGACCAGCAATTTTCCCGGCATCTTTGGTGGCTTGGCGTTGTGAATCATTGAAATAAGCTGGAACTGTGATCACCGCTTTTTCAACTTTTTCGCCCAAATAACTTTCTGCGGTTTCTTTCATTTTTATCAAAGTGAAAGCTGAGATTTGCGACGGAGAATATTTTTCACCTTTAATTTCCACCCAAGCATCGCCATTAGCTGAAGCCACGATTTTGTAAGGCACGAGGGTTTTATCTTTTTGTGTAGCCGGATCTTCAAAGCGACGACCGATCAAACGCTTAATTCCAAAAATTGTATTTTGGTGATTAGTAACAGCCTGTCTTTTTGCAGATGCGCCAACGGTTCTTTCGCCATTTCCTAAAAATGCTACGATTGAAGGAGTGGTTCTAGCACCTTCAGAATTTTCAATAACTTTAACAGTTCCACCTTCCATTATTGCCACGCAAGAGTTAGTCGTGCCAAGGTCGATTCCGATTACTTTAGACATAAATTTGATTTTTAAATTAAGAAAATTTTGAGGTTTTTTTAGTTAGGAATGTTTTATTTCAATTACAAGAGGCGAGCAATTTTTTATGTAGTAAAACGTCGTGAACTCTTAAAAAATCTACCTTTTTCTCAATCAAAAATTTTGAGATTTCCAAAGTTTTTTCAGCGCGATCGCCCTCAATTTCTAGCGCATCTAAAAAACTTTTTTTCGAATGACCAACATAAAGTGACAGGCCTAAAACTCTGTAAGCATCGATGTTTTTTAAAATGCGAAGTGATTGCTGCGCGTCTTTAGCAAAACCGATTCCGGGATCAAAAATAAGCTGCGATTTTTTGACGCCTTTTTTCTCCAAAGCAGAAATTTTATTTTGTGCCCAAGAAATAATTTCGTCGTTAATATTGAGATGCTGATTAACCAACAAGTCAGGATTGGCATGGATCGCTAGGTTATGCATCAAGATGGTGGTGATATTTTTTTCAGCAATAAATTCGATAATTCTTTCATCAATTAAACCACTAACATCATTGATCACATCGATGCCTAACTCGTAAGCTTTTTTGATATTTTCGAAGTGATAGGAATCGATGCTGCTTTGAATTTTCGGATGTTTTTTTATTTCTGAAATTACTGCCGGCAGAATTTTTGTCAGGCGCGACCATTCCTCGCAAGAGCTGATCGGCACTGCTTTCGGACGCGTTGACTCAGCGCCAATATCAATCATATCAACGCCCTCCTCTAGCATTTTTTTGAGATGATCTAGAGCCGCATCAACAAAATTAAATTTCCCACCATCAGAAAATGAATCAGGAGTAATATTTAAAATTCCGACGAGTTTTGTCACTTTAACCTCCTTTGAAAAAGGAGGTGGCCCGCAGCGCAGCGAAGGGTCGGAGGATTTATTAAAGATAAATCATCCGCCTTCGCTAAGATAGCTACGGCGGACAAGCCCGTCTTTTCAAAGAGGGCTACCATTTCCTCTCAAACTTTTTACGCAGATAAATCGCCACCGAATTAAGCAAAACTAAAAATCCTAACAACACCAAAATCGCTGCCGCAGTTTTTTCAGCGAAACCACTTTCTGGCGAGTCAGACCACAAATAAATTTGCACCGGCAAAACAGAAGTTGGATCAGCAAAAGTTTGAGGAATATCGGCGATAAATGCGATCATGCCAATCATCAAAAGTGGTGCAGTTTCGCCCAAAGCGCGAGACACGGCGAGAATGGTTCCAGTCATAATTCCAGGCACGGAAAGTGGCAGTAAATGATGCACAGTAATTTGCATTTTAGAGGCGCCAAGAGCTGCAGCGCCATCACGAATTGAATTTGGAATGGAGCGAATTGTATTGCGCGTGGCGATGATAATTACCGGCAAAACTAGCATGAATAAAGTCATCCCGCCCACCAAACTTGAAGAGCGCGGTAAATCCATGAATTGCAAATAAACCGTTAAGCCGAGCAAGCCATAAATGATCGAGGGAATCGCTGCCAAGTTGTTAATGCTGATTTCGATAATATCGGTGAGACGATTTTTCGGGGCGAATTCTTCGAGATAAAAAGCACACATTACGCCGATTGGAAAAGCAAAAGTTAGAAAAATTAACATCACGAAAAATGAGCCGACCATCGCAGCGCCAATGCCGGCAATTTCTGGTTCACGCGAGTCAGCAAATTGAAAAAATTTCCAGTTAAAAATTGCTTTAACCTCATTTTTTTCTTGCAGATCTTTTACCCAGCGCAGTTGATTTTCATTGAGCGTAGAGGCATCTTTATGTTTGATAAACATATCCACTTTTGAAGAAGCGCTGAAGAAAAGAGTTGGTTTTGTTCCGACTAAATTGGGATTTTTTTCGAGCTGTTTTTTAAGTTCGAGATTGGCAACTTTGCTGGGCAATTGGTAGAGCGAATTAATTTCAGCAACTGTCGTGGCTTCAGGAAATCTGGCCTTTAAAGCATCTTTAATAACTTGGCGATGATCGATTTTTTCTGCGGTTAAATTAACGTTCAAAGCAATTTCACTGCGTGTAAAAGCGCCATTACTTTTGCTTAAAATCATGCCAAAAAGCATTATTAAAAACAGCAGCGCAAAGCCAATTGAAGCCATGCCAAAAAATTTAAAGCGCGCTTCTTGGCGCGTGCGCTTTGCGATATTGTGAATTTTTGAGTTGTTCATTGAAGTATTAACTGCGTTGAAATTATTTTAATTACGTGTAGAGAAAGTTAATAGGAGACCTTTATTTGTAAGGTGATAAAGGGTGTATTAACATTTTGTTTGCTAGTACTTAATGAGTATTTGGTTAATTAAGGTTAATAGAATATTTTACCCATCTTCTTTTGCCGCTAGATCTGATCAGCCCTTCCACAATCATTTTGCTCAACATTGATCTCAATGTTCTGATTTTTATCTCCTTCTCTCCACCCAGCCTTTTATGTATTGCGCTGACAGGCGACGGTTGATATATGACAAGATCGCGACGAATTAACTCCTCCAATCTATGAGGTTCGATATTTTTTAGAGTTGTTCTCCCTCTAAAATTAGACCTTTTTAAGAATTCTGGATTAAGAAAATATTCTACCGCCTTGGTTTTTCCCTTCGATTTTACTAAATTTAACTCAAGCAAATTTCCCAACCACTGCCTTGTTGGATTTGATGATGGAGAACATTCTAATTCTAATTTTTTTTCAAATTCTAGGGCAGAGATTGAATTATTTTCGGCTATTATGCCTAACGAAATAAGCTCTTTTTCAGTTAGCTTTATTTCTTCATTTGCTCGCATCATCAGCTCGATTATCTCTTCCTTTATAATACGTTTTTCGATTTTTATGCTGACGGAGTCATCATCTTCAAAAACTGTTGGAAGCCCTTTTCCATTGGTTAAAAGACTGTGATAAATTTTGTCTATACCGCTTCCTTCTGCCTCCATTAATCCTAGATGAGAAAAAACTTTCGCCATTTTTTCATTTCTTCTGATGCTCTTATGCAAAAAGTTTTTTGCATTCACTCCGATTGGAAAGCGCCCAGGATTTTTAATTTCTAAATAGTCCGAGTGCAGGAGAATCAATATTTCACCTCTTTGATTATACGGTCGGTGAATTAGAGCGTTCACTATCAACTCGCGCAAAACGACATCTGAATAATTCTTGATAAATTTACGAAACATTCCGCATGGAACTTCTACCCCCTCCATCCAATCTGGAATTTGTGTTAGAGCCGCTTCCAATAATTCTTGAGGATTTAAATAATAGTCATCCCAAGTGATTTTATTAACTTTTTCTTCCCTCTCATCATATTTTATAAAGTGAATTGTGGGGCAGTAAGAAAGGTTGCCACGATCTTTACGCAAGCCAATCCACAGCACTCCCAAATTTGTTAAATAATCTCCATCAACAAAAAAATAATGCTCTAAAATTTCTTCGTCGGACATCTTTTTTACGTGGTCTCCTGGTTTCTTGGAATTTCTAATTTCGAAAATGAATTTGAATAATTTGTCATCATCAACATGATTTTTTAAAACTTTGGTTTGCTTCGTTTCCCAGATAAAAGATGGCTTGTCGGTAAGAAGTTGAGCAAGATCTTCTGGTAAAAGAGCAACTGAAGAATCGGAAACGCGAAGATAATATTTTCCATCATTGGTTGCGGCGATGCTGTTGCGGCTTGGTAGAATTTCTATTTCGATTGTTTCGCCGCCATTCTCATATTTTTTAATTTCAGTTTTTACTGCGACATTGTGAGTAAGTTCAGAAATTCTTCTTTTGATTTTATTGGGTAAATCAAGATCAATAATCACTTGATTGCTTGGCGGTAAATCTTCGGTGTTTTCAATTCCAATTATCAATTTTCCGCCATCTGCATTTGCAAAAGCTACTGCATGTCTTGCAATATTTTCTCTGTCGTTTTCTGGAATTTTAGAATTTCCTTTGAGGTCAAGATGTAGTATTTTTATGGACTTTTTTTCAAATTTCTGAGTTTCTCTTGATGAATTACCCATATTTCTTTTTGTAATTTTTGATCACGATCAGCGCGATGATGTTGAAGATGAAAGTGAAAATAAAAAGTGTTAGAGCCAGCGCAAAAGCGGCGAGAGTTTTTGGGGAATTAAATTCTTGATCGCCCACCAAAAGCGTGACGATTTGTGCAGTTGCAGTTGTGACAGAATCGAGAGGATTGAAAGTGAGTTTAGCCACTAATCCTGCCGCCATAACTACGATCATAGTTTCGCCAATTGCGCGAGAAACCGCTAAAATTACAGCACCAACAATTGATGGTAGCGCAGAAGGTAGCGCAACTTTTTTAATCATTTCTGATTTGGTTGAACCCATTGCTAACGCGCCGTCTTTTAAGGTTTGCGGCACAGAATTTAATGCATCATCGGTAAGAGAAAGAATGAAGGGAATAATCATTACACCCATGACAAAACCCGCAGCCAGAGCGCTTTCTGAGGCGATCGTAAAACCCAGAGAAGTAAAAATAGTTTTGAAAAGAGGTGCGACAGTAATCACCGCGAAATAGCCATACACAACAGTGGGCACCCCGGCGAGAATTTCTAAAAGTGGCTTTAAATAATCGCGGGTTTTGGCTTTAGCATAAAAACCAAGATAAATCGCCGCCATAATTCCCAATGGTATAGCAACAATCATGGCAATTAAAGTGATCAATAAAGTGCCAAGAAAAACTGGAACTGAACCAAAAGAACTGGCGCCCACTTCTTGTTCGGAGGTGATCGCCATTTGTGGATTCCACGAGGTTCCGAAAAGAAAATCGATGGGATTTACCATTTCAAAAAAACGAATTGATTCGAATAAAATTGAAGCAGTAATTATGATTGTGATCAAAACTCCAATCGCTGCAGTTAGAGATAAGGCAAGGGTTCCCGCCTTTTCAAAATGTTTTTTGGAATTGAAATTCTGGTGATAAAAAAATTTGATGAGGAAAAAAGTTCCTGCCAAAAATAAGGCGAGTAAAATATTTTTAGTGAAGCTGCTAAAAGAAGAAAAAATTATTGCGCTGGCAAAAATTACTGACCATAAAACGAAGCAATAAGTGTAATGAATCGGCAGCGAATTAAAGCGGGCTTTTCGGTCCGCTTGCATGCGTAGATTTCTAATATTGCGATTTAGCAATAGCGCTAAAATCACAATTGCGACTAGTGAAATGAGTAGTAGTTTCATGGATGCGTAAATGTTTTTTGTCTTTCTATAAACTATGATTTTGAAATCAACCAATGAGAAAAATTCGTCTTTTTATCGAAGAAAAGAATCTGCATCAAGCCAGCCAAATCAAGATCTCTGATAATAATTTTGAATATTTAACCAGAGTAATGCGCCAAAAAATTGCTGACAAAATTTTGGTGTTTAATGGCATTGATGGCGAGTTTGCGGCAGAGATTATTGCGATAGAAAAAAAATTCTTAAACCTAGAAATCAAAGAAAAAACTTCTGCTCTAAAAAAAGTTTCCAACATCACTTTAGCTTTTTCTCCAGTTAAAAATGTTGGTATCGATTTTGTAGCAACAAAAGCAGTGGAGCTAGGAGTTGCAAGCTTTCAGCCGATTTTAACCATGCGTACAATTGTTGATAAAATTAATCCCGATCGATTTAAATCCAATGTAAAAGAAGCGCTCGAGCAATGCGAAAGAAATGATTTTCCACAAATTTTTGAAATAAAAAAATTGGATAAATTTTTAGCAGATCCGAACAATTCTGAGAAAATTTTTATTTTATGCGATGAGTCAAAAGAAGTTCGCAAAGCCAGCGAGGTTTTATCCAAAATTTCTGTCAGCGAAAAGGAAATCGTAGTTTTAATTGGTCCGGAAGGTGGTTTCGCGCCGGAAGAATTTTCAAAAATGCGTCAGCTAAAAAATCTTCATGCAATAAGTTTGGGACCGCGAATTTTAAGGGCGGATACCGCGATGATTGCTGCTTTAACTTTGGTGCAAGAATTTCTTGGAGACTTTAAATAGTGAGAAAAATTTTACTTTTTCTCTCGCTTTTTTTTGTGGCAAATAATGCTCTCGCCTGCGCCTCCGGCTGCGGCGTGTCAATGATCGGTAGCAGCTCACTAATTCCTAATCGCGAAGGTGGCACTGCTTTTTTGCAATATGACAATTTATATCAAAGTCGAAATTGGGAAAAGCGCAAAAAATCCAGCGGACATAATCATGATCGCAGAATCGAAACCCAAACCGTTACTGCCGGCGCGCAATATATGTTTAATCGTAAATTTGGCGCAGCAATTCGTATGCCATATGTCACTCGTTATAAAAAAGAATTCGATCATCATGAGGGAGATATCCGAAACAGAAATTCTGATATTGGCGACATTCGCATTAACGGAATTTATTCAGGATTTTTTGACGATACGTCAACTGGCATAACTTTTGGTTTGAAGTTGCCAACTGGTCAAACCAATGCGCGCGGAATTGAGCGCGGCGATCAAATTGGAACTGGCAGTACAGACACAATTTTAGGCGCTTATCACATTGGAGCTTTTGGAAAAAGTAATTTTGGATATTTCATGCAAGCTTCGTGGGAAAGACCTTTTATCACTCATCAATATTACACTCCGGGTTATGAAATTTCTGCGTCCGCCGGCAGTTACTACAATGCTGGACAATTTGGAATTATAAAAAAACTAGCACCGATGCTGCAGTTTATTGGAACTAAAAAAGGTCAAGATTCAGGAATGAATGGCGGCGATCATAATTTTGACAGCGGTTATAGCATGATGTTTTTTGCGCCCGGTATTGAAATTGCTTTCGAGAAGTTTAAGATTTATGCCGATGTGGAATTTCCAATCTATCGTGCGGTGAACGGTGCTCAACTGGTGCCGCAAAATATTTATAAACTTATTCTTGGTTACAATTTCTGATGAAAAAAATTTTCCTGATTCTGATTTTTTGTTTTTTTTCTTGCGCCGCGAATGCCGCAAATTCTTTTTTAGTAACTACAGATTTTAACGGAAAAAATTTCGATTTAGCGCAGCAAAAAGATAAAATTGTCATCGTAAATCTTTGGGCAAAATGGTGTATCGATTGCCGACGCGAAATGCCGGTATTGGATGAGCTTTATAAAAAATATCACGCCAAAGGCCTTGAAATCATTGCGATTAGCGTTGATCCAAAAAATCAAACCGATGAAGTAAAAAAAATCGCCAAAAGATTTTCTTATCCAAATTCGATGTTGTCTGATGTGAAAAAAAGTGATTTTGAATCGCCGAGATCTTTGCCGACAAATTACATCATGTTGAACGGAAAAGTGATCAAAGTTTTGGATGATTCGAAGCTGCTGATGCGAGATTTTGAAGATGTGATTTTGCCTTTGTTTAAGATGAATCTTGTGCACTAAACAACTAAATCGCTATATTCCTTATGCTTCTTCAGCCAAGCCACCGCATATCCACAAACCGGAATAATTTTTAGATTTTCTTGCTTCGCCATTTGCGAAATTGCTTCCATTAATTTTCCAGCAGCTCCAGTTCCGCGAAGTTCTTGCGGCGCAAAAACATAATCGATTGTTAGGATTTTTTTATCTAAGCGATAATTGGCGAAGGCAATGTGACCGCTAATTTCTAGTTCGAAGCGCGAGAGGTTCTGATTATTTTTCATTAGACATGCAAAATGGCGTTATTGCTAATCGCGCTGTAGCTTGAATAGCGTAAGCGGATGGCGGACAGAGAGGGATGGCGCGCATTCGCGCTTGCAATTTTTTAGATTTTTCTAAGTTCAGCTTTCGCTTCACTAAGAAAAATTACTAAAATTGTCGAACCCTCACATCGGGTTCAAATCCCTCTTGGGAGTATCTCATTTCTTCTGAGATTGCTAATCGCTCTGTAGCTCGAAGAGCGTAAGCGGATGGCGGACAGAGAGGGATTCGAACCCTCGTATGAGTTTTATCCCATAACACGCTTTCCAAGCGTGCGCCTTCAGCCACTCGGCCATCTGTCCTTAATTTAAATCGGATTGCCATAGTAATTGGTTTTTGTCTTTCGACATAGCATCATCCTCAGTGTCATCCCCGCGAAGGCGGGGATCCAGTGTTACAGCACGAAAGAGCTGGATCCCCGCCTTCGCGGGGATGACACTGAGAGTGTTGCTCGTTAGTAA
>CAMCMF010000039.1 GCA_945875865.1 Rhizobium sp. Q54 | reverse complement strand
GGGCGCCTCTAAAAATTAGGATTTTTCGAGGAATTTTGAGTTTTAACAAATTTGCGAGAAGGTAAGCGTATTAGATATACGTGCTCTCGAGCAAATTTGTTAAAACTCAAAATTACCGGAAAAGACAATTTTTAGAGATGCCCTAAAGCCTCGGTCCCATTATCCTCCCCTTGATGGCTTTGAGCGTTAAAAAATGCGAAAGCATTTTTAGCAAAAAGGGGAATGAGCGAAAGCAAATCCCAAGTGAACGAAGTGAACCGAGGAGGGGTCAAAACAATGAATAATTTTAACTTATTGACCCCTCCTCGAATCGCTACGATCGAAGATCCTCCCTCAAGGGGAGGATAATTAGACCGAGTGTTTTTGGAATTTCTAATGACGGATCTGGGTTTAATTCCCAGCATCTCTTTATAAAAATTTGACTTTATGGAAAGCGGTTTATAAAAATTTCTTTCAGTCTCCTTTACCGAAAGCCCAGATTTCTGATCTCCTAAGGCAATCACTACTGAAATTATTCACATCCTACTTAATTCTTAAACTACTTATAACTATGAAACTTTGGCAACAGGTTCTTATTGGCCTAATTTTGGGTATTATCGCTGGGATCGTTTTGGGAGAAAAAGCTGCTGGTTTAAAAATTTTTGGAACCATCTTCATCAATCTAATTAAGATGGTGATCATGCCATTGATATTCTTCGCTCTACTATCTGGAATCACTTCAATGAATGGCGAAGGCAATTTCACTCGAGTTGGTTTAAAAGGATTTAGCGCTTATATTTTAACTGCAATTTTTGCCGTTGCTATCGGCCTAGCTGCTGGAAATATTTTTCAACCAGGCGCTGGGGTTGATTTACATTCAATGCTAGAAACTTCTTCTCAGCCAGTAGCTACGGTTAAAGCAGCTCCTTCTATTGCAGAATTTCTTATTGGACTAATTCCAACCAATCCAATCAACGCAATGGCTACAGATAATTTTCTACAAATTATCATTTTTTCGATTTTCACTGGCATCGTGATCAACACCGTTGGCGACAAAGCTAAGCCTCTAAAAGAAATCATTTATTCAACTTCACAAGTTACCTTCAGGATGATCGAAATCATCATTAAGCTAGCGCCTCTTGGTGTATTTGGCTTTATTTCTTGGGTAGTTGGAACGCAGGGAATGGATATTCTCGGAGCTTTGACAAAATTAATCGCCGCTCTTTTAGTCGCCTGCCTTTTTCAATATTTAGTTTTTGGACTTTTGATTTTGATTTTCGCTAGAATTTCTCCGCTACCTTTTTATCGCAAAATTTTAGCAACTCAGTCATTAGCTTTTGCAACCAGCAGCAGCAAGGCAACCCTTTCAACTGCAATGTCGCAACTTCAAGAAAGAATGGGTGTTTCTAAAACCAATTCTAACTTCTTGATGCCACTCGGCGTTTGCATCAATATGGATGGAACTGCGATTTATCTCGGCATTTGCGCCCTCTTCTTCGCTCAAGCCTATGGTATCGATCTTACTCATCAAAATTATTTGATGCTAATTTTAACCTGCACTTTGGGTTCAATTGGTGCCGCTGGAATTCCTAGTGGTTCAATAATTTTCATGGGAATGGTATTAACTTCTGTTGGTTTGCCAATTGAAGGAATCGGCATCATCCTTGGCGTAGATCGCGTTTTGGACATGGTTAGAACTACCATCAATATCACCGGCGACAGCGCTATCACTTTGATCGTTGATAAAAGTGAAGGTGCGCTTGATGAAGAACTTTATCACTCAAAAGAGAGTTAATAAAATTTATGCATAAAAGACCTGCTTCAAAAAAGGTCGTTAAAAGCTACGCAAGTTTAGTCGCTTGCGTAGCTTTTATTTTTTGTACCTCACAAAGCTTTGCCGCTGAAAATTTTCTGGAAAAATATCGCAGCGATCTGACTCAAGTTGAATCCTATCTCAATAACATCACCAATCTCTCGGCAAAATTTATTCAAGAATCTGACGGACATTTAGTTGAAGGAAAATTTTATCTGGCGCGCAATCCCCAGGCTTCAGGCAAAATGCGCATCGAATATTTAACTCAGCCAAAAGTTTTAATCATAGTTAATGGCGCGATTTTATCTTACTTCGATGTTGAGCTTGATGAAGTTTCTCACCTCAGTACCAACACAACGCCAGCCTCTTTTCTAACTCGCCCTAATATTTCATTTTCTGCCAAAGATGTTGAAATTACCGATGTCAAAAAAACTGCCGATCAAATCAAAATTTCGGTGAAGAAAAAAAATCGTAAAGAAGCTGGCGAATTCAGTTTAGTTTTCAAAACCAATCCGCTGCACTTTGCGAAAATGGAAGTGAAAAACGATTTGGATCAAATTATTTCAGTCAGCCTTTCTGATATTGATTTTACCAGCGCACTCAGCGACAAACTTTTTTTTATCAAAAAAACTTCTAACTAAAGTGGCATCTCCAGTTGATTTCAAAAACTCTAAAAAACGTCGCATTATCAGCGAAATAAATATCACGCCTTTCGTCGACGTGCTCTTAGTTTTACTGGTAATTTTTATGATTGCCGCACCGATTATGACTAGCTCAGTTAATCTAGAACTGCCTAAAGGAACTACCAATGCCACCAGCGAAAAATCTCAGCCTATCACTATTTCAATCAAATCTGATGGCAGTATTTTTTTACAGGATGAATCCACAAAACTGGCATTAATTTCAGCAAAAATTACCGATATCACTGCAGGAAATCTCAACAGCAAAATTCTAGTTCGCGCCGATAAAAAACTTGATTATGGTCGCGTGATGGAAGTCGTCAAAACCGTTAGTCTCGCAGGCTTTAGCCAAATTGTTTTAGTAACTGAATTGGCCCAATGATTAAAAATCTGCTTTATTCGCTGTTCTTGCACTTCTTGCTGTTACTCGCCATCTACGCCAACTTCAATCTAAAAAATTCTGAAGAAAATAAAACCCATGAGATCACGGTTAGCTTGATGCCATTCGATGGCAGCAATAAAACTATTGAACTCAAACCAGAAAATGTTGTTACAGAAAAAGAGCCAGAAAAAATTGTAGAAAAAGCTGAGAAAAAACCACCAATTAAAGAAGATAAAGCACCAAAACCTTCGCCAAAAAATAAAATTAGCCAAGAGCTAAGGAAGCATGAAAAACCTAGAGAGCATAAAGCAATCAATAAAACTCCAATCGAAAGCAAGATACAGGAATTTAAACCTAATGAAAAAATAGATGAAAAAGAAAAGCCTGCAGAAACTAAAAAAGATGAAGTAAAAAATGACGGACAAGAAGCGAAGGAAGATGAGAAAAACAAAAAAGAAAAAGATCTCGGCGCCAAAGAACAAGCTCCAGAAAAACAGGAAGTGAATGAAAAAAAATCTGCCAATGAAGTTAGTGCCGCTGATCTAGCGAATAGCATTGATAATCTCGATTTATCAGCACGCGAAAAATTTAACATCCAATCGCAACTGCATCGCTGCTACAAAAAAGCTGTCGATGAAAATAAAATGAAAAGCGATGTTAAAATTTTCATTAAAGCAAATATTGCTGAAAATGGTTATATCGATTCCAATATCGACGACATCATTGACATGAAGCGCTACAATGATTCATCAGAAACTTCCTACAAAATCGCCATCGACAATGCCCGCCGCGCCATCGACCTTTGCAACCCTTTGCGTAACTTACCGTTGGATAAATATTATGTTTGGAAGGAAGTGCTTTTACAGTTTGATGAAGGCCTCTAAAAATTGTCTTTTCCGGTAATTTTGAGGCGCCATTAAGTACAAAATTATTGACTCTTTTGAGTCTAATCGACAATTTGCTCACATTCACAATTCAACAAAAATTCTAAAGATATGAACAAGCCACTTTTTAAAGAACAGCGTCAGCAAGAAGAAACTACAATTCCACAAGAAGCCGCTCATTTGCTGGAGATTCTTGATCAAATCGAAACTCATACTGCTGAGCTTAGAAAAAAACTGATGGAAGAAATCAAAAAATCTAATGTTTCTAAAGTCACTTTGAAGCTTGACGAAGTTAATTAAGGACGTCTCTAAAAATTAGGATTTTTCGAGGAATTTTGAGTTTTAACAAATTTGCGAGAAGGCAAGCGTATTAGATATACGCGCTCTCGAGTAAATTTGTTAAAATTCAAAATTACCGGAAAAGACAATTTTTAGAGATGCCCTTAGGGACGTCTCTAAAAATTAGGATTTTAGAGATGCCCTTAATTTTTAGAATCAGCGCCTTCTATTTTTGCGATATTTTTGATAATTCCAATACCCATCAAGAGACTTACCGAGAAAACTATCATCACACTCACCACAACCGGCAAAACCTCGTTGAGATGGGAATTTTTTAGGGATAAAAGCACAATTAAAATCACAAAACTGCTGTAAGAAATCGAGAGGCAGGAAATTTTTTTCATATGTTCTTGCGCCAGGAAAAGCCCCAATATTCCACTGAAGCAAAGTAAAATTAGTAATCCGTAGATAAAAGAATCAACCATGAAAAAGTTTTTAATTTTTGTTTGTTTAGTAGGCTTCTTCACCAGTAATTTCGCTGCCGCAGAAATTATCGACATTCGCAATGAAGAAAAAAATTTCGGCGAATGGAAAGTTTTTTGCGAAGCTGACGATATGATGAATATCGCTCACTGTAAAATTGCCACTAAATTTTACGATAATAGTTCAGTCATCACCATTCAACCAACTGTCAAATTTGCCAATCAGTTTTTTATTATCATTCCGCAAATTCAAGTCGGGAGTTTTGTAAAAATTCGCGTTGATCAAAATGATATTCTACTTTCCAAAAGCATATCCAGCAAGGATTTTGGTCTGATTAATCTCAGCGATGAGCAAAAAAATATGTTATTTTTACAAATGAAAAATGGTGATTTTATGTTCTTGCGTTTTAGCGTACATGGCTCTGATAAAGAGATCACCGCTAAGCTAAGCCTCAAAGATTTCAGAAGCGCTCTGAGCTATTATAATAGCAGAGTTTCAAAATAATTTCTTAACTTAATTCTAAAAACACATGACTACTCGCATTGCAATTAACGGACTTGGAAGAATCGGCCGCTGCGTCACGCGCGCTATTTTTGAACAAAATTATGGTGATATCGAATTGGTTGCGATCAACGCTTCAGCGCCGGTAGAAACTTTGGTTCATCTTTTGAAATATGATTCAGTTCACGGCACTTTTAATTTTCCAGTTACTGGCAGCGACAATGAATTAGTGATCAATGGAAAAAAAGTAAAAATCGTTTCGCAGCGCGATCCAAAAAAATTACCTTGGAAAGAGCTTGGTGTTGATGTGGTTTTTGAATGCACCGGCGCTTTCACCAAACAAGCAGAGGCTGCACAGCATATTGAGGCTGGCGCAAAAAAAGTAATTATCTCCGCTCCGGCAAAAGAAGACTCGGTTAAAACCATCGTTTATGGCGTGAATCATGATATTCTAACTAAGGATGATGACGTAATTTCTGTGGGCTCTTGCACCACCAACTGCCTAGCTCCAATCGCTAAGGCTTTGAATGATGCCATCGGAATTGAAAAAGGTTTCATGACTACAATTCACGCTTACACTAACGACCAAAATATCGTCGATAATCCACATAAGGATCTTCGTCGCGCCAGAGCCTGCGCCATGTCATTGATCCCAACTTCAACCGGTGCTGCAAAAGCCATTGGTTTAGTTTTACCAGAATTGAAGGGAAAATTAGATGGAGGCGCGATTCGCGTTCCAACGCCAAATGTTTCGATGGTTGATTTGAGCTTCCTTGCTAAAAGGGATACTACGATTGCCGAAGTGAATGACGCGGTAAGAAAAGCTGCAGAAAATATGAAAGGTGTTTTGCGAATTGTTGAAGAGCCGCTGGTTTCAATCGATTTCAATCACTCAACTCACAGCTCTTGCTTCGATGTAACTCAAACCAAAGTTATCGGCGGCAATATGGTAAAAGTTTGCGCTTGGTATGATAATGAATGGGCGTTTTCTCTTAGAATGCTAGACGTAACCACCATAATTTCTAAACTGTAGGGCATCTCTAAAAATTGTCTTTTCCGGTAATTTTAGGTTTTAACAAATTTGCTCGAGAGCACGTATATCTAATACGCTTACCTTCTCGCAAATTTGTTAAAACCTAAAATTCCTCGAAAAATCCTAATTTTTAGAGGCGCCCTGTAAAGAAGCCGAAAGATGTGCTGCCGTAGGAGCGGATCTCTACCTTGTTCAACATTTTCGAAATTTCACTTAAGTTGTTAGTTGTCTCAAATTCGATAATAATTAGCGATTTTTTTTGGATCCAATTTTTCTCAAGCAAGCTGCTGACGATCAATAAATAATCCTCGCGATAAGGAGGATCAATAAAAACTAAATCGAAAAATTTTTCATTCTGCGGGAGTTTTCTGACATCAAGTTGCAGAAATTTTGCCTCGCTGATTATCCCCAAAAGCTCCGCATTTTTTTTAGCCAGTTCTAAATGCTCACGATTATTATCGATCAAAACCGCCGAATTTGCTCCACGCGACAAAGCTTCAAAAGCAACTGCCCCACTGCCACAACAGACATCTAAAATATCAGAACCAACAATTTGAAATCCAATTTCTTTCAAAGATTTTGCTGAAAATAAAATATTGAATAAAGCTTCGCGCGCCATGTCGGTTGTCGGACGTAAAGTTTTTTTTAGGTGGAGTGAATCAGTTAATTTTCTACCACGAAATTTTCCAGAAATTATTCTCATTTTTTTAAAAAGTTTAAGGATTAAAGCCTCCTTTGAAAAAGGAGGTGGCCTCGCCAAAGGCGTGGATGGAGGATTTCTTTAGAAAAGCTCCGAATTTGTTTTAACAAAATCACCCGTCATCGCACTTTGTGCGATGCCACCCTCTTTTTCAAAGAGGGTTAGAAACGTTTCGAAACCGCAATCGCAAATTTTGTCGTACATTTTACAAAAGCCGATAGCGGTGTAAAATATTTTAAATCTTTCGCATGATTTTCGTAACCAATATCACGATGCTCCAATTCCTCTTCACGAAATTTTTCGATTTTATTTTTTAGCGCCGACAATTCACCGCTCTCACTCTCATCCAAAGATTCCACTTCTTTTGTAAGCGCCAAAATTTGCTCTTGATAATGTTCGTCAATTGTCTCCTCAACCGCAGTAGTACAAGCCATCGCCGCCTTTTTATCCAACATCGCCGTTACAAATCCTAACGCGAATCCACCAACTTTCCACAGTGGTTGCATAATTGTTGGTCGAACTTTTTGCCGCTTAATTTCCGCATCAAAATAATCAAAATGCACAACTTCCTGTTCCTTCATATGTTCAACAAGCTTCAGCGTTTCAAAATCCTTCTTCAATTTTAACGCCGCAATCTGCCCATCATAAATCACCTTCGCCCCCATCTCACCAGCGTGATCAACGCGGATTATTTCTTCGAGTTTTTTTTGAAAATTATGCTTCTGTTTCACGAGAACCTCCTTTTTCTAATTGCTCATGATTTAAAATTTGTACTGCTGTAGATGGGGTGTCAACCTTACTTTCTTTAGGCAAATCAACGCCACCATGTTCGACAATTTTACTTTGAAATCGACTCCAAAGTTCTTGGCTTTTTGCGATATAATTTTCGAAACCTTCTTGTACCGCATCAGCCACTGGCTTTGAAAAAATTAAAGCCGCTCCTCCAACTCCAGCAACTCTTAAAGGCGCACCGCTAAAACATTTACTCATTATTCTGGTAAGATTCTGATAAGGAGAAGCTCCTTTTTCTATCTCCATAAAATGTTGCCAAGTAGCGCAAAAAATATCAGCAACTGGAGTTCCATCTTTTGCGATTGCCGCTTCGTAAGCTGCAACATTTATTGCGGCATCTAGTGGATTTGTTAAAACTGCACCAACACTGGCAACCGCAAGCTTTTTAGGTAAATCTTTATCGCTTTGTCCAAAAACCAATTGGGCATAAGCCAAATTTCGACCATACATAAAAGGCACAGTACAAGCGGCAACAACTGGCGCTCTTCTAAAATAATTAATCTCGCCCTTTCCGTCACTTCTTGCTTTATCTTTAATTGGCGGCCCCAAACCACTAACTTCAAGAACCCCTCCCATCGCCGTCATCCATAATGCTGTAAGGCTAGAAGATATTTTTGGTTTCTTATCTGCATCACTTGAATTAGTATGACTACGGTTAAAAGCAAGTGGCACTCCTTGAGTTAGGCCTTGCAAAACAAAACGATGTGAAAAACCACTGAAAGCTGTTTCTGAACTTTTAAAAAGACGTTCAAACGCACTCCCCCAAGACTCACCATTATTTATGCCAAGCCTACCATTAGCAAGAAACTGTCTTTGTAAGGCATTGACTGCAACCAAAGAAGCTGCCGTTAAAATTGGTCCAAGATAAGAGAGCTTCTCTACAGGAACTTCTGAGATTTCTGGAGGTTTTATTTCGGAATCTTTGCTCATATTTTATTTATTTTTCTTTCCTCAAAAGCATCAAAATCAAACCAATGATTTTATCTTTTTCTTTCGGATTACTTTCAGCGACTAAAAGCGTAATCGCCGTTAAGGCTTGAGGCGAGATTTTGCTTTTATCTAACAGATTATTTTTCTGCAAAAACCATACGAAAGCAAAGGCGCCAGATCTTTTATTGCCGTCGATAAATGGATGATTTTTGACGATAAAATAAAACAAATGCGCCGCTTTTTCTTCTAAAGTTTGGTAAAGATCAGACCCACCAAATGATTGCATCACATTGCCGATGATTCCTTCCAAACTTTTTGTCTGACGCTCTTTAGCAAAAATTTCAGTTGCTTCATTTTTTTTGATTAAGGCCACTTTCAGACTTGCAATGCCAAGCTCCAATTCTTTTGCCTCTAGCTTAATTCGCTTTTTGGTTGTGCCTTTTATTTCAAGCTGATCCTTGTCGTAAGCATCAAGTGAAAGCCAAGTTTGCGCAAAATCAGCGACCAAATCTAAAATATTTTCAGCGGCAATTTGGCTATCTTTTGGCAAAAGCAATTTGATGTCTGTTAGTGCTTGAGAGAATTTTTGGTAATTTTTGGCGATTAGTTTTTTGTTGATTGCGTATCCATCGAGCAAATAACTTTTCAAAACTTTAGTTGCCCACTTACGAAACTCGATCGCAGTTTTGGAATTAGTGCGATAACCAACCGCCAAAATTACATCCAATGAATAAAGGGCGACCGGCTTGTCAGAATTTGCAATATGCATTTTTTGCATATTGCTTTTTGCATCTACCTCGCCGTCTTTAAAAATATTTTTGATATGTCTTGAGGCAACAGACTGATCAATTGCAAAAAGACTTACGATCTGCGCCTGACTTGCCCAAATATTTTGATTTTTAATGTCGGCATTAAACTCAATTGCGCCGTCTTTTGCTTGGTAAATTAAAGATTGGTTTTGGGTTTTTTGGGTTTTGGTCATGGGTTTATTTAGTTGGTGTTAATAATGATTTTTTTGGGTTTGGTGAGTTTTAAACATTAAATCGGAAATGAAAAACATCGCCATCTTGCGTGATGTAATCTTTTCCTTCGAGTCGCAATTTACCCGCTAATTTCGCGCCTTCTTCGCCATTCAATGAAACGTAATCTTGGTAAGAAATTGTTTCAGCGCGGATGAATCCTTTTTCAAAATCAGTGTGAATTACGCCGGCAGATTTTGGTGCCGATGAACCTTTTTTCAACATCCAAGCGCGACATTCTTTTGGGCCAACGGTGAAAAAAGTTATTAAGTTCAAAAGAAAATATGAATTTTTGATGATTTGAGAAAGTCCGGTTTCTTGTAATCCAACCGAATCTAAAAATTCTTTTTTCTCGGCATCACTTTCCAATCCCGCAACTTCAGCTTCGATTTGTGCGCAGATTTTTAGAACTTTGTAGCCATTAGCTTTTCCGAATTCTTCAACCAAAGCAGAATATTTATTTCCCGCAAGTTCATGTTCTTTTAAATTACAAACAAAGAGCTGAGGCTTAGAGGTGATTAGTTGTAGCTCTTTCAGAAGCTTTTCTTCTTCCGCAGAATTTATTTTTACTAAACGCGCCGCTTTGCCTTCTTTTAAAATTTCCAAAACACGTTTTGCCATTTCAACTTGCGCGATCGCTTCTTTTTCAGTTTTGATTTTTTTCTCCATCGCTGGAATTCTTTTTTCCAAACTTTCGAGATCAGCAATCGCCAATTCCAGTTGAATTAATTCGATATCGCGAAGTGGATCAACCACACCTTCAACGTGAGTAATATTTTCATCATCGAAGCAACGAACTACATTTATGATGGCATCAACTTCACGAATGTGAGAAAGAAATTTATTGCCTAAGCCCTCGCCTTTGCTGGCTCCGCGAACTAGACCAGCAATATCTACAAATTCAATTTGCGCTGGAATAATTTCTGCTGATCCGGCAATTGCAGAAAGTTTTTCGCAACGTTCATCAGGCACATTTACTTTGCCGACATTTGGTTCGATGGTGCAAAAAGGATAGTTCGCCGCTTGCGCTGCCGCCGTTTGAGTTAGTGCGTTAAAAAGAGTAGATTTGCCGACATTAGGAAGTCCGACGATTCCGCATTGAAGAGACATGATTTTTTTGAAAAAATTTAATTGAGTTCTGTAAATGAATATTAATTGTGAATTCGTAATTCGTAATTTTTATTTCAGAAATTTTCATGCATCGCATCGCGCTAATTTTTTCACTATTTTTTCTCTCCGCCTGCCTCTTTTCTTCAATGTTAGTAATTAGCGGAAAAGGGGATTTGAAGCTTAAGCAGATTGACTTCGCGTCTTTGGATAATTGGGAAAATGATGATCACAAAAAAGCTCTGATCTCTTTTTTACACTCCTGCAATAAATTTTCTAAATCAGCCCCGAGCCGTTTGATTGGCGGACAAATTGGTAATATTGTTGCGGAAGATTTTCGCGATGTTTGCGAAATTGCACAGGTGGTAAAAACCATGAGTAATAAACAAGCGAAGAATTTTTTTGAAAATTGGTTCAAACCATTTTTGGTTGAAACGCGAGTTGGAGGCAGCAACGGCCTGTTCACTGGCTATTATGAAGCGACGCTGAATGGCAGCAAAGTCAAAACAGAAAAATTTAAATATCCGCTTTACGCTCGTCCCAAAGATCTAGTGAGTGAAGCTTATTTAAGTCGCACAGAAATTGAAGCTGGCGCTCTGAAAGATAAAAATCTCGAGCTGATTTATGTTGATGATAAGGTCGATCTTTTCTTCATGCATATTCAAGGATCGGGAAGAGTAAAATTATCTGATGGCGCTGAAGTGAGGGTTGGATATGCAGGACGCAATAACCAACCATTCACCGCCATCTCTAATTCAATGGCTGATCGTGGCTATTTGGATCGCGGAAATTTGAACGCTTCTACGGTTCGCGAATGGTTAAAAGCTAATCCAGAAAAAGCTGATGAGGTGATGAATATCAACGCCGCATTTACTTTTTTTAAAATTTCTGATGGTGAATATGTTGTGGGTGGACAAGCTGTTCCACTTACTCCAGAGCGCTCTCTTGCCATTGATTCTGAAATCATGCCTTACGGATTTCCAATCTGGATTAGCACAAATTTAAAGAAAAAAGATGGCTCGAAAGAAAAATATTCTCACCTATTTGTAACACAAGATACCGGCTCCGCGATCAAAGGAACAATTCGCGGCGATATATTTTTTGGCAATGGACGTGAAGCTGAAGAGAAGGCGTTTTATATGGCATCACAAGGAAAATATTATTTACTGCTACCGATCAATGTGGTGGATAAAATGATGAAGCGTTAGCTAAGCGCTATTTCCTCTTTCTTGGCAAAGGCGACGACTGACTGCTGCTTCTCTAACAACTCCAGCTGGACGATTTACTTTCAGATAAGGTAATAAATTTTCACAACAAATTTTTTGCATAGCTTCATATTTTGCCCTCATTGTCTCATCTTTAAAATTTTCTTCCTCACAACCTTTCACAATAAAACTAACAACATTTCTGCGCTCCTCTGCTTTATATCCATCCCAGCCATTAGTGGCATGCTGTAAAAAATAAAAAGCAATTTTAGTATTTCTCTTCTCAAGATCTTTTTCAGCAATTAACTCTTCTTGGTGAGACTTTATGATTTTAGTTAAATCAGCTAAATTAATTTTTTCTTCACCATCAAATTGATGATTTCTATTGCTAGTAATAATAAAACTATCCTCGATATCTAAACTTTTTCCAGCGCACAAAGTCATGTCCGTAGCGAATGGAATTTCAAAAAATACACTCAACCCCTCAGACCTTTGCAATAAAGAAGTAAGAAAAATTGCGGTTAATTGATTAGTTTCGGCGCTTCCAAGATTTTCAGTTAAAAGACCTTCATATAAATCTTTGGATTCTGTAGATAGAGACTCGGTTTTGCCAGGACTTTGCATGAAGTATCTCGTCCATTCCTTTGCCTCAAGAATAATTTCATTCGCAAGAAAATACGGATTAATAGCGATATGAAGTGACCCCCTCAAGCCAGACAGAAATTTCTGCCGGATAGAGTTCTTTTTTTAAAAAAGATGGAACAAATTCAGAAGTAATTTTTGGATAATTTCTAACTATTTTTAAGTTAAATTTACCCTAAAAATCACCTCTAGAATTTGC
>CAMCMF010000038.1 GCA_945875865.1 Rhizobium sp. Q54 | reverse complement strand
AGCGGTATTACTCTCGAAGTAATTTGAGATGGATGCTAGGCAAGCAAGGCATTTGAAGCGAAATGTATTCTTATACATTGAAGCTTTAAATGACCGCAGCTTAACGACGCAGACGCTCAAATTACGAAGAGAGTTTGGCAATAATTGTTTCGCCGCCGATCATTGTTTGACCAACGAGAGATTTGATTTCAACATCTTCTGAAAGATAAATATCGGCGCGACTTCCGAAACGGATAATGCCGTAACGCTGACCAGTTGTGACTTCCTGACCTTCTTCAATATCAGAAACGATGCGACGCGCGATTAATCCAGCGATTTGAACAAAAATAATTTCTTCGCCATCTGCCGTTCTAACTACAACAGAATTTCTTTCATTTTCAGCGCTCGCTTCATCAGCATTAGCGCTCAAAAATTTTCCTGCTTTGTAACTAACTTTAACAACGGATCCACCAAGTGGAACACGATTCACATGCACATTAAAAACATTTAAGAAAATTGTGATTTTGTTAAATTTTTTCTTGCCGTAGCCAAGATCGTCTGGAGCTTCCACGCCATATTCTACGCGGGTTACAACGCCGTCAGCTGGACTAACGATAATTTTTTCTTCAAGAGGAATAACTCTTTCTGGATCACGAAAGAAAAATACACACCACAAAGTTACAACAAGTCCAATCAAGCCAAGAGTGTTGCTGAGCATTGTCAAAATTATCGTCACCAAAGCGAAAATTATAATAAATTTATAGCCTTCTTTGTGAATTGGAAAAGTAACCAATTTAACTGCGTCAAGTATGTCGTTCATAAAAATAATTTTAGTTGATGGGATGATTGGAACTATTCCGCTTCATTAGCTTTTTGCCAAATTTTGTCGAAGTCTTTTAGCGAAGTTTTTTTCTTTTCAAGAGTTGGTTGAGTAATAACAAAGTCGATGGTTTTTTCTTCAAGAATTGAACCACGAAGCTGCTGTGTCGCGTTTTGATTTTTTTGGTAATATTCCAAAACCGCTTTTTCTTGACCGGGGAAACGGTTTAAAACTTTTCCTAATTCTTTATTTATATCGTCGTTAGTAACTTCGATTTTGTGCTTTTGTGACATTTCAGAAAGGATCATGCCACAACGAATCATGCGCAAAGCAAGTTCGCGTTTTTTATCTTTGGCCTTTTCTTTTTCTTTTTCGTTTTTGAATTTTTCTGGATTGGTTTTTAATTCTTCTTCAACCTCGCTCCACAGACTTGCTAACTGCTCTTCAACTAAACCCATCGGCACATCGAAATCATATTTTTTATTCAAGAAATCAAATAATTCCTGTTTAAAAAGATTGCGCGACATGCTTTGATAATTGTCTTCAATCTGCTTCTTTACTGCATCCATAAGCTTTTCTTTGCTATCCATGCCGAAATTATTTTTGAGAAAATCTTCATCAAGTTGCGGCATTTCTGCACATAAAACTTCATTAACTTTCACATCAAATTCCGCAGCTTTTCCAGCAAATTCTGCCTTTTGATATTCTTTAGGAAATTTCACCTTTACACGAACTTCATCGCCAGCTTTTTTGCCGACTAATTGTTCTTCGAAATTATCGATGAAGCTTTTGCTACCAAGCTCTAACTGATGACCTTTTGCAGCGCCACCGTCAAATTCTTTTTTGTCAATTTTGCCAACATAATCGATGTTAACTGAATCGCCGTTTTTCGCTTTGTAAGAAGCTTCTTGCTTGTTCCATTTACGATAAAATTTCAGCAATTTATTTAGTGAATCATCAAGATCGGCAGCAGAAATTTCCGCATCTCTTTTAGTGATTTTAATTTTATTTAATTCGATTTCTGGCACTTGTGGATAAAGTTCTAGAGAAGCTGTAAACTCAATATCCTTGCCGCTTTCAAAAGTTTTGACATCAATTTTTGGCGATAAAGCAAGTTTGAATTTATTGTCAGCAACAATTTTTTTCATGCTGTCGGAAATAATTTTATCCGCTTCATCAGCCATGATTGATTGACCATATTTTTCTTTGATCACGTCAAGTGGCACATGGCCTTTGCGAAATCCTTTGATCGAAAAAGTTTTTTGAACTTTCGCGATATAATCATTGATACGACCATCAATCATTCCGTGAGGAATAGTGATTTGATAATCTTTTTTAAGCTTTTTGTCGTGAGTATTTTTAATTTTAACTTCCATTGTGAGGCCTTGATTTTAAAGGGTTGTACCCAATTAGTATTTTGAGAAAAAAAGAGGTGCGGATTTAAGAAGGGATGATAAAAAATAGCAACGGGTTTGGTGGAAATATTTTAGAAAATTTTGGGAGAAATTTTTAGTTGAAATGTTTTTTGGTGAAGGCGCGACCCGAGCCTGATTTTAAATATTTTTCAAAATTTATTGATTTTTTTGCGTCGGAAAAAGCTGCGTAAAATTCTAAGTGCCAAGGTTGAAATTTTTTTGTGTGCGAGGAATCACCAGAATTATGAGATTTTAATCTGGTTTTTAGATTTGAAGTTTGACCGATGTAGATCTGGTCTGGAGATGATGAGGATTTTAGGATGTATGTGTAGTGCATGGAAAATTTGGTGAAATTTTCTTGGGTTTTTTAGGGTTTTGTAGAATTTGGTTTTGCGATTGCTTAACCAGCCCTCCTTCGCTCTAACGATCTTCTTTGTGTCAGTCCAGCTCAAGAGCTGGGGCCTGCCAGCCCTCCTTCGCCAATCAGCTTCGCTGATGAGGCTTCGGCGGGCAGCCTTCGCTCTAACGATCTTCTTTGTGTCAGTCCAGCTCAAGAGCTGGCCTGCCAGCCGAAGCTCGTAAGAGCGAAGGCTGGTGCGGACGGAGGGACTTGAACCCACATGCCGTGAGGCGCTAGATCCTAAGTCTAGTGCGTCTGCCAATTTCGCCACGTCCGCATATTTATTTAGTTTAGAACTAAACAAAAAAAACTCTGACCTCGTTATAAAGCAACGAGTGTCAGAGTTTTATATCTTAGGCAACTGCAACAACACTAATAAAAATGCGTTTTTTATGTGCAGATTTTATGAATTTTACTGCACCAGCAATTTTTGCAAAAATTGTGTGATCTTTACCAATACCAACATTTTCACCAGGATGCCATTTTGTTCCTCTTTGACGAACAATAATGTTTCCGGCAATAACCGCTTGGCCACCGTATTTTTTAACGCCTAATCTTCTACCTGCTGAATCGCGACCGTTCCTTGAACTACCACCAGCTTTCTTCGTTGCCATAGTCTCTCCTTACGCTTTGATTGAAATAATTTTAAGCAGAGTCTGACTTTGACGGTGACCTTGCTTTCTACGTGAATTTTGTCTTCTTCTCTTTTTGAAAATGATAACTTTATCATCTCTAAAAGTTTTTAGAATTTCTGCTTCAACTGTAGCGCCGCTAACTAGAGGAGCGCCAAAGCTGATTTCGCCTTGTTCTGGTTTTACTAATAAAACTCTATCTAAAGAAACTTTTGAACCAGCTTCGCCAGTAAGTTTTTCGACAATAATTTTTTCGCCTGGTGCAACACGATATTGCTTCCCACCAGTTTCAATAATTGCAAACATAAATGATTTGAACTTAAATTTAGAGCTAACGTCTTAAATACTTTCGTAAATCTTACTACCAGCTGTCCTTTAAAAAAGGTGGCGCAACTTATGAAGCGCGATTGCTTTGTCAACGTAAATTTTTAACCAAATGCTTGAAGAATATTTTGCTGCTAAAAAAAGAATCTACCCACAAAGCGTTAAAGGGAAAATTCGCAGCTTAAAATCGCGACTCAATTTTATTTTCCTCAGCATTTATTTTTTCTCGCCTTTTTTGCGTTTTAATCGTGGAGAAAATGCACCAAGCCAAGCAATTTTTATCGACCTCACAAATAGTAAAATTTATTTTTTCGGCATCGAAATTTGGCCGCAGGAAGTTTATTATTTAATGGGAATTTTAGTAATTGCTGCCGTGGCGCTATTTTTCGTCACTTCACTTTTCGGCAGAATCTGGTGCGGCTACGCCTGCTTCCAAACGGTTTGGACTGATATTTTTATCGGCTTAGAAAAAATATTCCAAGGCGATCGCAATGCGCGCATCTTGCTCGATCGTAAAAATAATTTTCAAAAATTTTGGCGCAAAACTTTAACGCATTTGAGTTGGATTATTGTTTCAATCCTCACTGGATATGCCTTCGTCTGCTATTTCTACGATTCAATTCCTTTAACAAAAAATATTCTCCACGGGGAAATTCCGTTAAATTCATTAGGCTGGATCCTTGGTATTGCTGGCATGACATACTTAATGGCAGGATTCGCCCGCGAACATGTTTGCACTTTTATGTGTCCTTATTCGCGCTTTCAATCCGCCATGTTCGACAATAATACGCTGATAATTTCCTACGACGAAAAGCGCGGCGAAACGCGCGGTAAAATGACTCACGACACCGACTTCACCAAACGCGGCCATTGCATCGATTGCAAACAATGTGTGGTGGTTTGCCCAGTTGGAATCGACATCAGAAATGGTCTGCAAATGGAATGTATCGCCTGCGGTCTTTGTGTTGATGCCTGCGACAATATCATGGAAAAAATTGGCTTGCCAAAAGGTTTAATTCGCTACGACACCATCAATCATTTACTCGATCCAAAGCCGGAAAAAAAGTTTAAAATTTTTAAGCCGCGAACTTTTTTCTACGCCGCAATTTTGTTGGTAGTTTCTGCGTTACTCTTCAAAAGTTTAATTTCTAAATCCACTTTAGAAATCTCCGCCATTCCTGATCGCAATCCAATATTCGTCATGCTTTCCGACGGCTCTATTCGCAATGGCTTTGAAATAAAAATCTCCAACAAAACTTACCAAAAAAAGATTTTTTCTTTGAAGATTCTGTCACCCCAAAACGCAATTTTAAAATCACAAAACTTCGATCTAGATCACCTAGAAATCTCCCCCAACGACTCCGCCAGCTTCAAAGTTTTCGTAATATTCCCACTAGAATTAGTCGAAAAAAATGAGGAAGGACGCGGCTTAGTAGAGTTTTTAATTTTCGATGAGCAGGAAGAAAAAAAGATCAACGCGGTGTTTATTTTGAAGTAAAAAAAGATTGTCTCCCGCAGGCGACAATCTTTTTGAATCGCCCCTCACCCCAATAATAACAAGAGTCGGGACGATTTCAAAAAAATCAAAATTTCAAATAATTTTACTTTTTAACTTCGAGATTATTTGCAATACTCACTTCTCAGTTCCAAATTTTTTGCTCTGTCAAAATCCTTCATGCTAAAATCTAATTAGAGAATTTTTGTAGATGGATCCCTGCGCGGGATGACAGACTTGATGGCAAGAGAGCCTCAAACAGCAGCTTTCACCCACTTCCCATCTTGCTTCTTGTATGAATTCGTAGGCTTAGTTTTTGCCACACATTTCCCTGCTTCATAAAAATAAAAAACGCGCTTGAAGCTTGAAATAAAAGCCTCCTTCGGCTCATCCAAAAACACCAAATAATCTGCATCATTAGAATTTTCTTCGAGATTAGTGATTAGAATCGGCTGTCTTTTCATCTCAAATTCCTTGTCAAAAATTGTCACGTGAGGAATGAATTTATTTCTGCCATAAACCCACAAAGCGCCGTCGATTTCCTTGATTAGATTTTCATTTTTTGTAAAAATCAGCGCCTTCTTTTTTTCCTCCAGAACCTTTAACAATAAAGGCGCCATTGACTTTCCAACCGTCTCGTCAACTTGATAAAAATTAATTTCGCTCTTCATAAAAATTCCGTAAATTCGTTGATTATTTCGCAGTAAAGGTCGCGCTTAAATCGAACAATCGCGCCTAAAATTTCTTCACTAGCAATCCATTTCCAATCGGAAAATTCTGGGTTTGCAGTTTTAACATTGATCGCGGTCTCATCCCCGACAAACTTAGCTAAATACCATCTTTGCTTTTGACCTAAATATTTTCCACCCCAGAATTTTTTTTGTAATTTGTAAGGTAAATTATAATAAAAATATCCGCGGCTTTTTTTGATGACTTCAATTCCCGAATCCAAAATTCCTGTTTCCTCACCAAGCTCACGAAACATTGCGCTATCTTCATTCTCGCCAACATCAATTCCACCTTGCGGCATTTGCCAAGCATCAGAATTATTGTCGACTCTCTTACCAACAAAAATCTTTTTATCGGCATTAATCAACATGATGCCAACACCACTACGATATAAGTAATCTGGCTTTTCACCCGATTCTATTTTGTTGAAAATTTCCGATGCTGACATTGACTTGCTTGGATTGTTATTTGATAAAAGCGAACTTAAAAATCCCTCAAAAATTTGCCAATGAAATTTATCTCAACGCGACTTTCCGCGCCCGCTCTATCTTTTGAAGAAGTTGTTTTTCAAGGACTTGCCTCTGATGGCGGTCTTTATGTTCCGGAATTTTTGCCGAACTTTTCTGAGCACAAACTTTCTGAAATGGCAAAAATGACTTACGAGGAATTATTTTTCGAAGTAACTCATCATTTTATAAATCGTGAAATTGACGATGAGTCTTACAAAAATTTGATAAAAAAAACCTACGCCACTTTTTCACATCAGGCTATCGCGCCCCTAAAACAGCTGTCTCACAATCATTTCCTGCTTGAACTTTTTCACGGCCCAACTTTAGCTTTCAAAGATTTTGCTCTACAATTTTTGGGAAATTTATTGGAACATTTCTTAAGCAAAAATCACCACAAAATTGTTATTGTCGGCGCCACTTCGGGCGATACCGGATCGGCTGCAATTGAGGGCTGTAAAAATTGCGAAAATGCCCAAATTTTTATTCTTCATCCTCACAATAAAGTTTCTGACGTTCAAAGAAAACAAATGACAACGGTGATTGCAGATAATGTTTTCAACCTTGCCGTCGAAGGAAATTTTGATGATTGTCAAGGAATGGTGAAGCAAATGTTTGCCAATCAGGAATTTTTGAAAGGCAAAAAAATGGTAGCAGTAAACTCAATAAATTTTGCCCGCATCATGGCGCAAATTGTTTATTATTTTTATGCGGCATTACGACTTGGCGCTAGTGAAAAAAATCCAGTTTCATTCTCAGTTCCAACCGGAAATTTCGGCGATATTTATGCCGGATTTTTAGCAAAAAAGATGGGACTCAATATCAACAAGCTCATCATCGCAACCAATGAAAACGACATCTTGGCACGCTTTTTAAAATCTAATGATTACAGCAAAAGTGAAATGGTTGAAACCATTTCTCCCAGCATGAATATCCAAGTTTCCAGCAATTTTGAACGCCTACTTTTTGATGGCCATAAAGCAAAAAAAATGGAAGAAGAAATGCCGAAATTAATGAAGGAATTTGAACAAACCGGCAGTTTAAAAGTTTCGGAAGAAGTTCTAAAATCTATTCAAAAAGAATTTTCTGGCTTTGTTTGCGACGATGAAAAAACCAAAAACGCAATCAAAGAATTTTTTATAAAAACCGGCGAAACCCTTGATCCACATAGCGCGATTGGAGTTTTTGCCGCTGAAGAATTTTTCAAAACAAAAGAATATCAAGGCGAATTGCTAATCAGTTTAGCCACCGCTCATCCGGCAAAATTTCCCGAAGCAGTAATGTCTGCTGGCGCTCCAAATCCACAATTGCCAAGCTTTCTCAAGGATTTATCGAAAAGGAAGGAAGAGTTTGCGGTGATTGAAAACAATCTCGAATCAGTGAAAAATTTTATCTCAGAAAAAATATGAAAATCGTCAAAGATCTCTCCCTATCGGAACTAAAAGAAATGATGCGTAATTTTTTTGGCGATATGGTGAAGGGCGTTATTGATATTGATCGCAGACTCATTGCTGTTGATGCCCAATTGCACGTCGATCTTGAGTTAATTATGCTGGAAGACGGATCAAAACAAAATAATTTATGGGGCATCAATTTTTATCCGGAACTTTTTAGCAGTGATGATTTTATTGAATTTGACTCGATGATAAACATTCGCCCAAGCTTTGGAAATTCTAGCAGAAACATAGAGGACGAGAAAATAAAAAATGAAATTTTAGCAATAATAAAAGAGGCGATAAAATGATAAGTGAGAATTTTCAGCACAAGGAATTAGCACAAGGGCGCTGGTTTTCTCTTAGCCTCATGGAGCAACTCGGAAATATCGGCAGCGAAGTAAGTCGCGCTATAAATTGGAAAAATAAAGGCAATTTTCAGCAGAGCCAAAATGCATTTTATCGTGGTTTGGAATTAATTTATCTGACGGTAGAAGATAAAAAAAATCTCAAACAATTGCGTGAAATTTTGATGATGAGAGAAAGCCTGTGCGATTTTTTTGTTGGAGGAAATCAATTCAAATCAAGTGACATATCTTGGCAAAAATATTTCCTGCAATTTGGCTACGCCGCCAGAAAAAATCCAACAATAATTAACTTGTAAATGGCTGCGAATCTTGGCTTCTCTCTATTATTGCTGACCCTCTCAATCGCAATTTTTTTGCCGCTTTTCAATTTTTTTTCTTACAAAAAATGCGCACTTAAAGAATTAGAAAAAATAAATTTTCTTTTAGTGGCGCTAATTTTTCTCGCTGCAATTTCGGCGCAAATTTGTCTGATTTATTCTTTCGTAATTTCCGATTATTCGGTTTCAAATGTTTACAAAAATTCACATCATTTAAAGCCGCTTATTTACAAAATTTCTGGCTCCTGGGGAAATCACGAAGGTTCGATGCTGCTTTTGATTTCAACGCTTTGCGCCTATGCAGCGGCTTTCAATTTTTTCAGTAAAATTAATCCAAAAAAGAAACTAATAATCAATTCATCGCAATGTTTAATCATCGCACTTTTTACCGCTTACACCGCGATCTCATCAAATCCATTTGAAAGAATTTTTCCCATTCCAACCTCAGGAATGGAACTAAATCCCCTTCTGCAAGATATCGGTTTAGCGCTACATCCACCAATACTTTACATTGGTTACATCGGATTTTCTTTGGTATTTTCTTTTTTGATGGCGGGACTTTTAAGCGAAAAAATTGACGCGGAATTTATTAAAAAACTGAAGCCATTTTTATTTTTCTCCTACGCATTTTTAACTTTAGGAATCGGTCTTGGCTCTTGGTGGGCCTATCGCGAACTTGGTTGGGGTGGCTATTGGTTTTGGGATCCGGTGGAAAATATTTCGCTAATGCCGTGGCTTGGCGCCACCGCGCTAATTCACGCTGCACGCTTAGTTGAGAAAAAAGAAACCTGCAAAAATTGGACAGCTTTTTTGGCGATTCTAACTTTCATTTTATGCTTACTGGGAATTTTTCTCACGCGCTCCGGCGTTTTAACTTCAGTCCATTCCTTCGCCATTGACGCGACTCGCGGCTTTGCGATCATAATTTTAATTTTACTAATTGGCGGTGCTGGCTTGTTAATTTTTGGCACCAAGATGAATAAAATAATGAATCACAAATCTTTACCAAATAAAAAATTCCTCAATCAAAATAACCTAATTCTAATCAATAATTATTTTCTCCTCGTCGCATTATTCATAATACTCCTCGGCACCTTGTATCCAATTTTTTCGCGCGGAATTTTTGATCAATTTATTTCCATCGGCGCCAATTATTACAACCAAATTTTCAGAATTTTAATCATCCCCTTTCTAATTTTCTTATCCCTCTCCTTCAGCAAAGAAAATTTTTTAAATCGTCGCAATCTCTTGATTTTACTAGCCTCAATCGCCCTCACTTCTTTAACAATTTTCTATCAGCAACAAGTTGAAATCATTGAAATCGTAATTTTATTTTTGGCGATTTTCGCTGCGCTTTCCAGCCTCTCTTTAAAATTAACCCCCATGAGCATCGCCCATTTTGGCTTCGCTTTAATCATCTGTGGAATTGTTTTGAGCTCAGCTTTTTGCCTGACCAAAGAATTAAATTTGAAAGAAAAAGAATCTTTCACCATCGGCACTTACAGCTTTGATTTTCAAAATATCGAACATTACGCCGGCAAAAATTTTATCGCACGCCAAGGCAATTTTATCGTCAATAAAAATGCCGAAAAAATCGGCGAGTTAAAGCCACAATTACGCTATTATCCAGGTGCCGATCAAGCCACCAACGAAGCGGATATTCTTCACAACATTTTTGGCGATATTTATTTAGTAATCGGCACCAAAGATGAGCAAGAAAATTATGCGATCAGAGCTTATTTCAAACCCTTCATCTATCTAATTTGGCTGGGATGTTTTCTGATTTTTAGTGGCGCGATTATACGAATTTTTCGTAGCTTGAAAAACTTGAGGGACCCTTCATAATCAAAGTAGATCTCCAATTAACTTTCTTCGACAAATATGCAATTCAGAATTTTTCAACCGACAAAAACTCCGACACAATCCGGCAGAAGAAATACCAAAAAATGGTTAATGTTGCCAATTGAAGAAACCAATATCCGCTCAATTAATCCGCTTACTGGATGGGTTTCAGCCTCCGACACTTCTTCACAATTGAGCTATGAATTTCCTTGCCAAGAAGATGCAATAAATTTTGCCAAAAAAAGCGGATTTAAATATGAAGTTGAAGAGCCGAAAACTGCGACTACCAAGCAGAAATCTTATGCCGCGAATTTTACCAGTTAATGAATCAAATCACCCAAATTTTATCAGAAAAAATCAGCGAAAATCGTGAAAAAATTTTGCAATTTTTTGCTGAGAAATTTTCAAAGAACCCTGCGCTTTTTTATAATTCAGTTGATCTGCGACACAATGGCGTAAAGATCGCGCCCGTTGATACCAATTGCTTTCCCGCTGGTTTTAATAATCTTTGTGAAGCTTCAAAAATAGCTGCAAAAAAAATTGCTGACGATTTTTTTAACAGAAATTTTCCCAATGAAAAAGGATTGGCAAAAAAAATTATAATTGTTCCCGAAAGCCACACCCGCAATTTGCGCTATTTGCAAAATCTTAAAAATCTTAGCGAAATTTTGGCGGATAAAAGGGAAGTGAAAATTGGCACGCTGATTGCAGAAATAAAAACTCCTACCGCTTTTGACTTGGAAGATGGCAGCTCGATCACACTTCATCCTCTGGTAAAAAATTCAGAATCTTTAGCAACTGCAGATGGTTTTATAGCTGACGTGATTGTTTTAAATAACGACTTAACCGACGGCATTCCAGAAATTTTTATTAATCTAAAAACTCCAATAGTTCCTGCAAAAAAAATGGGTTGGTATTTGCGCACTAAATCTCATCACTTTGATATTTATAACCGCTTAGCTATTGAATTGGCGGAGATTTTGAAAATCGATCCTTGGTTGATTTCATCACAACATCACTCTTGCGATACCGTTAATTTTAAAGAGCAAACTGGCATAAAATGCTTAGCCGAAAAAGTTGATGAATTGCTCGAAAATCTGCGCCAAAAATATCAAGAATATGGCATTGATGATGAACCTTATTGCTACATCAAAGCTGACAATGGAACTTACGGAATTGCGGTGTGGCCAGTTTTTTCTGGACAAGAAGTTTTGGAAATAAATAAAAAAGAGCGCAATAAAATGAACATGTTGAAAGGCTCGGTACAAACCCAAAAAGTGATGATTCAGGAGGGCATTAGAACTATCGATAAAATTGATGGAAAAATCGCTGAACCGATGATTTACATGATTGATTCGCAAGTGGTGGGGAACCTCTTCCGCGTAAATGAATCGCGTGATGAAAAAATCAGCCTTAATGCCAGCGGCGCTAATTTTTTTGATCTGAGAGATTTAGATGAAAATCAAATCAAACTCGGATTAGAAAAAAATAAAATAACTGAAATTTATCAGTTAATCGCCCGATTGGCTGCCCTAGCTTCAGCAATCGAAAATTCAGAAAATAAATAATTTATGACTCTATCACGACCTTTGATTGGCATTGTTCCTGACTATAAAGAAGGCTCGCCGATGGGCTATTCTACGCGCAATTATTACGCACTTCGCACCAATTATGTAGAAATGATTAACAAGGCTGGAGGCGCTGCTATCATACTCACTTACGATTACGATCTCATCAGTTTTTATTTAGATTCTCTCGATGGCTTGATGGTGGTGGGCGGATATTTTGACATCGATCCCAAGCGTTATGGCGAGAAAAAAATTCATCCGACCGTCAAATTAAATAAAATACGCGAAGAATTTGAACATGAGCTGGGCATTAGAGCCATAGATAGCGAAATGCCATTTTTAGGAATTTGCAACGGCATGCAGCTGCTCAATGTTTTGCATGGCGGAAAAGTGATGCAGCATATTCCTGATGAAGGAAAATTTATGGATCATGAACAAAGTCATGTCGCCGGATTTAACGATTATCACACTGGCTATCACGAAGTTGAATTAGAAAAAAATTCGCAACTTTTTAAAATTGTCGGCGAAGAAAAAATCAAAACTAATTCATCGCATCATCAAGCAGCAAAAACTGCTGGCGAGGGTTTGCGCATTGTGGCACGCGCTTCCGACGGAATTATCGAGGCCGTAGAAAATCCTTCCCATCCATTTTGTCTTGGTGTACAATGGCATCCTGAATTTGAAGTGTCGAAAGCCGATAAAAAAATTTTCCACGGCTTTGTTGCCGCGGCAGAAAAATATAAAATAACCAAATAATGAAAAATTCTGAAATCGAAAAAGGTATCCGCGTTGCAAAAGTAATCGCACAATCTGGACATTGCTCGCGCCGCGAGGCTGAAGCGCTCATCGCTGAAGGGCGAGTTCGAGTTAATGGCGAAACCATCACCTCTCCCGCGACTTTTATTACCGATCACTCAATCAAAATTGATGATCGATTAATTTCGGCAAAACAGCCAGTTCGACTTTGGCTTTTTCACAAACCGGATGGCGTTTTGACAACTACAAAAGATCCGCATGAGCGCAAAACTATTTTCGATCTTTTGCCAAAAAACATGCCGCGCACAATTTCTGTCGGACGTTTGGATTACAATACCGAAGGCCTTTTACTACTAACCACCAGCGGCGAATTAGCGCGCTTCATGGAATTACCAAAAAACAAATGGGTGCGTAAATATCGCGCTCGGGTTTTTGGAAAATTAAATTATGAGCGATTAAAAAAATTAGAGAATGGAATTACCGTTGATGGCATCAGATATGGTTCAATCAAAGTGGAAGTGGAGCACGAAAAAGCAGCGAATTCTTGGCTAAAAATTTCGATCTCTGAAGGAAAAAATCGCGAGATCAGAAAGGTGATGGAGCATCTGGGCTTGAACGTAAACCGCTTGATTCGTACCTCATTCGGCCCTTTCGAGCTAGGCGAATTAAAGGTTTGCGAGGTTAAGGAAATTACTAAAGCAGCACTGAAAATTAATTTTCCGTTTTTGGATTCATCAGAATTGAAATCATCAACTTACAAAAAACCGAAGGAAGAAAAGTCGGTGGTTGAGGAAAAAATTGAAGAAGATGACGATCTAGAATCTTAAGGGCATCTCTAAAAATTGTCTTTTCCGGTAATTTTGAGTTTTAACAAATTTGCTCGAGAGCACGTATATCTAATACGCTTGCCTTCTCGCAAATTTGTTAAAACTCAAAATTTCTCGAAAAATCCTAATTTTTAGAGGCGCCCTT
>CAMCMF010000037.1 GCA_945875865.1 Rhizobium sp. Q54 | reverse complement strand
GAACCTGGCTCATCAATCATGCCGGGAAAAGTTAATCCAACGCAATGTGAAGCACTAACCATGATTGCTTGTCAAGTGATGGGAAACCATGTGGCAGTTACGATCGGCGGCTCAAACGGACATTTCGAATTAAATGTTTTTCGCCCAATGATTATCCGAAATATTATCGATTCGCTAAATCTTTTATCTGACGGAATCGAAAGTTTTATCGATCAATGCTTGGTGGGAATCGAAGCAAATCGCGAGCGCATCACGCAACTTCTCGAACAATCCTTGATGTTAGTTACAGCATTAAATCCTTACATCGGCTACGATAATGCCGCAAAAATTGCTAAAAAAGCTCACAAGGAAGGAACGACGCTAAAGGCTGCAGCTCTAGCTTCTGGACTAGTTACCTCCGAGCAATTTGATGAATGGGTTGATCCGAAAAAAATGATTTAATACTGCTAACCTCAAACACCAAATTTATGAAAAATCACACCACGCAAAACCAAAAAAACTCTATAGTAATTTTTAGCGAAAAACAAATCCGCCGCACTTGGCACAATCAAGAATGGTGGTTTAGTGTAGTTGATATTTGCGGATCTTTAACCGAAAGTTTAGATAGCGGAGCTTACTGGCGTAAGCTTAAACAAAGATTGAAAGAAGAGGGAAGTGAGTCCGTGACAATTTGTCACGAACTGAAATTGGAAGCTTCTGATGGTAAAAAATACGCAACAGATTGCGCCAACACCGAAGGCGTTTTCCGCATCATCCAATCGATCCCCTCACCAAAAGCCGAGCCCTTCAAAAAGTGGCTGGCGATGGTTGGCTACGAGCGCATCAAAGAAATCGAAAATCCTGAATTAGCTCAAGAGCGCATGAAAAGCCTCTATGAGCAAAAAGGCTATCCCAAAGATTGGATCGACAAAAGATTACGCGGCATCGCGATTCGCCAAAATTTAACTGATGAGTGGCAAGAGCGCGGAATCTCAAATGAAAAAGATTACGCGATTTTGACCGCCGAAATCTCCAAAGCCACGTTCGGCATGACTCCAGCCGAATATAAAAAATTCAAAAACATCCCCGCCAAATCAAAATCAAATTTGCGCGACAACATGACCGACCTCGAATTAATCTTCACCATGCTCGGCGAAAAAGTGACCACCGAAATTTCTAAACAAGAAAAACCGGATAATTTTAGTAAAAATAAAAAAGTTGCGAAGCGCGGTGGAGCGGTTGCTGGTAATGCTAGGAAGGCAACAGAAAAAGAGTTGAAGAGAAGTGTGGTGAGCAGAGAAAATTATTTGGATCTTCTGGTGAATAAAAATTTAGGCAAAAAATTAATTAAGGACAAAAAATGAAAATATCCGAATTTATTAAACTAACCATTAATGAAATTTGTGATGGAGTGATTGGTGCTGACAAATATGTCGCTCAAAAAACTGGAAGTAGTAATGGGGTTGCGCCTTCAATTCGCAAAGGAATGGCGGCAACTTTTGAAAGTTCAAATATCGATTTTGAAATTTTTATCTCGGTTTCTGAAAACTCTACTTCAAATAAAGAAGGTGGAATGGCGGCTAATATTTCTGTTCTAAATGTTGGTGGTAAAAAAACTTCGCAAAAGGAGGAATCGAAAGAAAGATCGGCAAAAATTAATTTTTCAGTGCCGGTGAATATGAATGCTTTTAAAGAGCCAAAAAACCAACCATGAAAAACACCAAACCCAACCTCTCCACAAACCTCCCAGAAATTTTTGAAAAATTTAAAATTCGTCGTCATTTTGATGAGAAAAATCAGAAATGGTTTTTTTCAATTGTTGATGTTGTGGCGGCACTGACTGAGCAGAGTGAATTTCAAAAGGCGCGTAAATATTGGAATAAGCTTAAAGAAAGGCTAATAAAGGAAGGAAGTCAGTTGGTGACAAATTGTCACCAACTGAAAATGCGGGCAAGTGATGGCAAATTTTACAGCACGGATATTGGTGATTTAGAAGTTATTTTTCGACTCATTCAATCAATTCCATCGCCAAAAGCCGAGCCAATTAAAATGTGGCTCGCGAAAGTTGGTAACGAAAGAATTGGGGAAATTTCTGATCCCGAAATTTCACTTAATCGCGCACGACAAAATTGGCAAAAACATGGGCGCAGTAAAAAGTGGATTCAGCAAAGAATGATGAGTCAGGAGACCAGAAATAAGCTTACGGATTATTGGAAAGAAAATGACGTAAGGGTGGGCGATGAATTTGCAATTTTGACTAATATTATTCACCAAGAATGGAGTGAATTAACCATTGGTGATCATAAAAAGTTAAAAGGTTTGAAGAGTCAAAATTTGCGCGATCATATGAGCGAAGCGGAATTAATTTTTACTGCGTTGGCAGAATTATCAACGCGTCAAATTGCCGAGAATGCGAGGGCGAAAGGTTTTGAAGAAAATAAACTGTCTGCTAAAAAAGGTGGAAAAATTTCTCGCGATGCCAGACTTGCCCTTGAAGAAAAAATTGGTCAGAAAGTTGTGGGCAGTAGCAATTTTTTAAAAAAAACTAAAAGCAAAAAACTAAAATGAATTTCGACATTACAATCATCGGTGGATCATTCGCTGGCATGACGGCGGCGCTTAGTCTGGCGAAGATTTCGCCTGATCTCAAAATTGCCGTTATCGAAAAACAAGATATTGTCAGCCAAGATAAAAAGCGCGATGGACGCGCTTACGCAATTTCTTCGGCATCATTAAAACTTTTTAAAGAAATTGGAATTTACGACGAGCTTTTGCCGAATGCTGGTAGAATTTCTGACATTAAAATTACGGATCATAAATCGCCTTTTATCCTTGATTTCATTGGGCTGGAAGTGGATGAGAAAGATGGACAGCTGGGACAGATTATTGAAAATTATCACATTCACAACGCGCTTAGAAATCGCCTTTTGCAGCAAAAAAATATTACGCTTTTTTGTCCGAATTTTTATGAAGAAATTGAATTTTTAAAAGATGGACCCCGTCATGAAGACGGGGTGACAAGTGAGGGTGAGTTTGCCCGTGACAAGCGCGGCGCGGCAACAACTGAAGGTGAGTTTGTCACCACGTGCTTGTCACGGGGTCCATTAACAGACTCAAATGTTTTGATTAAACTCGACAATAAAAAAATCATCCAAAGCAAACTCCTTCTCGCCTGCGATGGCCGATTCTCGCCACTGCGCAAGCTTTATCAAATTCCAACTTCGCAAAAAGATTACCACCAAACCGCGATTGTTTTTAATATTTCGCACCAATTTTCTCACGAAAATATTGCTCACGAAAAATTTTTACCCGGCGGGCCCTTGGCGATTTTGCCTTTTAAGGATCAGCATCAATCTTCAATTGTTTGGATTGTGTCAGAGCAACAGGCACAAGCGATTTTGAGTTTGGATGAAGAAAATTTTCTTCATCAATTAAATAAAAAAATGGAAAATATTCTGGGAAAAGTTTTACTCAATTCAGAAAAATTTTCTTATCCGTTAATCGCCATTGAGGCAGAAAAATTTTATCACGAGAAAATTCTCTTCATTGGTGATGCAGCTTGTGGCGTACATCCAATCGCCGGTCAGGGATTTAATTTAGCAATTGCTGGAATAAAAATTTTATGTGATTTAGTAAAAAATAATCTCTTTTGTGGTCTCGATATTTCTTCGCGAAACCTCATTGAATCTTACAATAAAAAAGCAAAATCTGGCGCCAAAAAAATGCTGATTGCTACCGATATTTTAAATTCTTTATTTGAAAATAAGAGCCTTTCAATTGGTTTGGTTCGTGACTTTGGTCTTGGCTTGGTAAATAAATTACCGACTCTCAAAAAGTTTTTTATCAAGAATGCTGGCGGTTTTTAGCCTCCTTTGAAAAAGGAGGTGGCTAATTGTGTAGCAACTAGTCGGAGGATTTAATTTATTTAAATCTCCCCAATCTTTACTAAATCACCCGTCATCGCTAGCGCGATGCCACCCCCTTTTGCAAAGAGGGCTAAAAATATTAAAATCATGTTAATTTATCGCGTCCTCTCAATTTTACTTTTTCCTTTTCTCGAACTTTATTTGCTTTATCGCGTCATCAAAAAAAAGGAAGATAGATCGCGTCTTAAAGAAAGAGTCGGTCATGCAACGCAAGATCGTCCAGAAGGTGAAGTGGTATGGATCCATGCCGTTAGCGTTGGCGAAGCTAATTCGGCCTTAACTCTAGTTGATGAGCTGCTAAAATTTTCGCCAAAAATCTCAATTTTATTTACTACAACAACACTCACTTCGGCATCAATTATTGCAGCAAAATTGCCGCAATTTAGAGGTCAGGTAATTCATCAATTTTTGCCGATTGATTCTTATTTTTGCGTGCAGAATTTTTTAAATTTTTGGCAACCGCGAGTAGCAATTTTTGTTGAGTCAGAAATTTGGCCAAACCTTATTTATGAAGCGCGAAAGCTAGGTGTTTTATCTTTCTTGGTTAATGCTCGCATGTCGGAAAAATCGGTAAAAAAATGGCGCATTGCCCGCATTTTTGGATTTAAAATCTTTGATCAATTCGCCGCGATTTTTGCACAAAGCGCTGAAGCTAAAAATCTCTTACAAAAACTTACCAAGCAGGAAATTTTACTTTACGGAAATCTCAAATCTCAGGCGCAAAGTTTGGTGGTAAATTTTGATGAATTACAAAAATTAAAAGCACAAATTGCTGATCGTAAAATCTTTGTTGCAGCCAGTACACACAAGGGAGAAGAGGAAATAATTTTACAGAGTTTTGAGCGGTTAAAAAAAGAATTCTCCGATCTTTTGCTGGTAATTATTTTACGTCATCCCAATCGCAGCGAAGAAGTAAAATTATTATTAAGTGGAAAAAAATTCGCACAGCGCAGCAAAAATGAAACAATCAACAGCTCTACGGAAATCTACCTTGTTGATAGTTTGGGTGAGTTAGGAATTTTTTATTCTCTGACTAATTTTGCTTTTATTGGCGGCTCACTTCTTGAAATCGGCGGCCACAATCCATTCGAAGCAATCAAATTAAATTGCGCGATAATTTCCGGTCCAAATATTTTTAATTTCAAAGAAATTTATTCGGATTTGGTGGCGGGCGGTGGCTGCATTATTGCCTCCTCTAACCAGGAAATAACTGATGCCGCAACAAAATTCTTAAGTGACAAAAATCTTGCCAGCGAGATTAATAAAAAAGCTAATGCGGTGATTAAAAATTCCGACAATATTGCCAAAAAAATCGTTACTAAAATCGATCAAATTTTAATGTTACCAACTACCTAACGATGATTTTACCCTGCGCGGTTTTTTGGTGGAAGTCGCCAAAAAACTTGTATTCCCCTGCCTTCAAAGGGCTGATGATGATGGTAATTTTTTTTCCAGCGCCGACTAATTTTTCTTTTTTCAAATCTCCGCTTTCAAATTCTTCTAAAGTTTTATCGAGATTTTCGATGATTAATTTAAATTTCTCTCCGGCGGGAATTTCAAGAATTTCTGGCAAAAATTTGTGATCTTTAATTTGAATTAAAAATTCTTGCTCAGCAGCAAGAGAGCTTGAGGCTATTGATGTGACAATGGATAGGATTGTTAAGAATTTTTTCATTTTTTGATTTTTTAAAACATTTTGTCCGGCAGGACAAAATGTTTTTTTAGCCCTTTTTAAAAAATTTTGCCAAGTCGCGAATATGCGAAACTGTGTGCAAATTTAGTTCCGGCAAAGATTTTTTTAGCACCGCGAAATTTTTATTTTTCTCGTTGGCCTTGGGTAAAATGCAATTTTTGAAGCCAAGTTTTTCTGCTTCTTTCAAGCGCGCTTCCAAATTTCCTACCATCCTAATTTCGCCAGTTAATCCAATCTCGCCAATGGCAATTGTAGAAGAGGGCAGAGCAATGTCGCGCGCTGCAGAAATAAGTGCGCAGCACACCGCTAAATCAGCGGCAGTTTCTTCAATTTTTAATCCACCAACGATGTTCAAATAAACTTCCTTATCAAAAAGATTGAGACCAAAGCGACTGTTCAAAACTGCAATCACCATCGCAAGGCGATTGACGTCCCAACCAACAACGGCGCGTCTTGGGGTTGGCATAAAAGATGGCGAAACTAAAGCTTGGATTTCTAAAAGAAGTGGACGCGAACCCTCAATCCCCGCGAAAACACAAGTGCCACTGGTGTCGCGCTCGTAGGAAGTTAAAAATAATTCGCTGGGATTTGAAACTTCAGTGAGGCCGGTTTCATCCATTTCAAAAACGCCGATTTCATTAGCGGCGCCGAAGCGATTTTTCACGGTGCGTAAAATTCTAAAATGCAGATCTTTTTCGCCTTCGAAATAAAGCACGGTGTCAACCATATGCTCCAAAACCTTGGGTCCAGCGATTTGGCCGTCTTTGGTAACGTGAGAAACAATCAGCAAAGTGATGTTATTTTTTTTAGCAAAAATTGTTAATTCGCCAGCTGCAGCGCGCACTTGCGAAACCGTTCCCGGCGCCGATGAAAGCTCGTCCAAAAACATGGTTTGGATTGAGTCGATAATTATTACAGTTGGTCTTTTTTCTGGAGTAATTGATGCAACTATTTCGCCAACATTGGTTGTTGCGGCAAGTTCAATTGAGGTTTGCGAAATGCCCATGCGTCTAGCGCGAAGCCTGATTTGATCGATTGATTCTTCACCGGAAATATAAATCACTTTAACATTTGCCTTCGCCAAATAATCAGCGGTTTGCAAAAGCAAAGTCGATTTTCCGATTCCAGGATCGCCACCAATTAGAACCACGGAAGCTTGTACAAGTCCGCCGCCCAGCACGCGATCGAGCTCTTTGATATTGGTTTGAATGCGCGGATATTCTTGTGCTTGCCCATCCAACTTCACCAAATCTATTTTTTTTCTGGCAACTTTTTTTGTAGAATTTTTTTCTTCAGAAATGCGCGTGAAATGCGTCGCGCCACCTTCAGTAAATTCTTCAATCATACTGTTCCAAGCGCCGCAATCAGGGCATTTGCCCGCCCATTTAAAATGAATTGCGCCGCAAGATTGGCATGAATAGGCTGTTTTTTTGTTCGACATTATTCCCCGCTTGTCCTCCCCGCGAAGGCGGGGATCCAGTTATAAAATATGAAATCACTATCCAAACTAAAAACTTTTTTAAAAGAACAAAAAATCGATTTCTTTTTACTGCCAAATTCTGACGAATTTTTTTCAGAATATTTGCCAGAAAGTGAAAAGAGGATTGAGTTTTTGACGAGCTTCACTGGCTCGAACGCCACAATAATTTTTGGTCAAGAAAAGTCATATTTTTTCACCGATGGTCGCTATATTTTGCAGGCAAAAGATCAGTTGGATGCGCAGGAGTTTGAAATTTTAAATATCGCTGAAAAATCAGTAATTTCCTGGATAAATCAGCATATTTCTAAAACGCAAAAACTGGCGCTTGATACAAAATTAGTGAGCAAAAAATTTGTTGAAAATATTTCTGCGCCACTGGTTTTTCTTGAAGAAAATCCCATTCATAAAATCTGGATCAGCCGTCCAAAAAAAATCGAATCAGAAATTTTTTCTTTAGATGAAAAACTTTGTGGGCTGGATTCGCTGCAAAAAAGAAAATTAATTTTACAAAATTTAGAAGCTGAAGCGCTGATTATTACCAAACCGGAAAATCTTTGTTGGTTGTTAAATATTCGAGCTGCCGATGTAGAAGCGGCGCCACTTTGTTTGGCTTACGGAATTTTATTTAAAAATGGTGAAGTGGATTTTTTTATTGATGAAAAAAGGTTAAAAAATTTCGATCTGCCCAAAGTAAATGTTGTTCAAGGTGATTGCTTTGATTTGCGTCTCGCCATCTTGAGAAAAAAATCCAAAAAAATCCAAATCGATGAAGCCACTACAAACTACTGGCTTTATCGCGAGTTAGAAAAAAATAATTTCGAGATTATTTCTAAAGTTGATCCTAGCGAAATTTTAAAATCTCAGAAAAATTCTGCAGAAATTTTTGGGGCGATTGAGTCGCATGAAGCTGATGGTTTGGCGCTGACCAAATTTTTATTTTGGCTAGAAAATTCTCTAAAAAATGGCGCCGAAATTGATGAAATTTCTGCGGCAAAAAAATTGTTGGAATTTCGTCAAATGGATAAAAATTTTCTTTATCCAAGTTTTGCTACGATCTCATCAATGGCCAGCAACGGCGCGGTTATTCACTATCATCCGACGGAAAAAACTAATAAAAAAATTCACGGCGATTCGCTATTTTTACTCGATTCTGGCGGGCAATATTTTGGCGAAGAATTTTGTGGCACCACGGACGTCACTCGTACAATTGCGATTGGAAAACCAAGCTTTGATATGATTGAAAATTTCACCCGTGTTTTGAAAGGTCACATCGCTTTAGCTCGTGCGAAATTTCCGCGCGGCACTTCCGGCGCACAGCTTGATGTTTTGGCGCGTAATTTTTTATGGCTCGCTGGCAAAGATTACGATCACGGAACCGGGCACGGCGTTGGCAGCTTTTTATCAGTTCACGAAGGGCCGTGTGGTATTAGCAAAAGAGCTCACCAACCTTTGTTGGAAGGGATGATTTTATCCAATGAGCCCGGATTCTACAAGGAGAGCGAATATGGAATTAGAATCGAAAATTTAATGCTGGTAGAAAAATTTGATGAGAAATTTTTGTGCTTTAAAACCCTAACTTTAGCACCGATCGATCCGACTTTAATTGATTTTAAAATGCTGACTTATCCTGAAAAAAAGTGGCTGAAGGAATATCATGAATCTATCTTGAAGACAATAAAATCAGCGCTTTATGCGGAAGAGAAAGTTTGGTTAGAAAATTTAGTTGAAAAATTTAGCAATTCTTTCGCCAAGTAATTTTGCTAAGTCTGCTTTAGAAGTTTTTCCGAATTTTTCTGATTTTTTTGCAGTAACAAAAAAGCCTTTTGTTACATCGGCACCAAAAATTTTTCCTGATTCGATGTCGTTAGCCACCACCAAATCACAATTTTTTTTCTGTAATTTTTCGCGGGCGTGTTTTTCGAGATTTGAACTCTCGGCGGCGAAGCCAATTACTAGCTTGGGACGTGATTTTGTAGTGCCAACAAATTGTAAAATATCGGGATTTCTTTCGAGTTGTAGCGTGAGATTTTTTTCCGCAGTTTTTTTAATTTTTTCTTGAGAAAAAGTTTTGACGCGAAAATCAGAAACCGCAGCGCAGCCAATAAAAATATCTTTTTTGGTTAGATTCTTTTTTACCGAATCAAACATTTCTTGCGCAGTTTTTACGCGAATAATTTTTTCTTTTGGCAGCGAAATAGATTCACGAATATTGCCGGCGACGAAGGTAACATCTGCTCCCATCTCGCTTAAAACTTTGGCGATTTCGATTGCTTGCTTTCCCGAAGAATGATTTCCGATGAAGCGCACAGGATCGATTGCTTCAAAAGTTGAACCTCCGGTGAGTAGAATTTTTTTGCCTTTTAAGAGATTTTGATTGGCAAAAAATTCGCAAACTTTTTCGCAGATTTCTTCCGGTGATGACATTTTTCCAACGCCAATTTCGCCGCAAGCCAATACATCTTTTTTGGGTTCGATCATTGTAATTCCTGACTCTAGCGCCTTGCTCAGATTTTTTTGCGTTTGTTTATTTTCCCACATTTTTTCATTCATCGCTGGTGCTAAAATAATTTTTTTATTGGCGGCGAGAACAACATTTGAAGCTAAATCATCGGCGTAACCATTGGCAATTTTGGCGATAAAATCTGCGGAAGCTGGTGCGATTACAATTAAATCTGCTTGGCGCGAAAGTTGAATATGGCCCATTTCAACTTCGTCATCGCGTGAGAAAAGATCGGTGTAAGTTTTATTGTTGGATAGGCTTGAAGCCAAGAGCGGCGTGATAAATTCGCAAGCAGCTTTGGTTAAGATACAAGTTACATCGTAGGATTTTTTGGATAGCAAGCGTACCAAGTCCATTGATTTATAAGCGGCGATAGAGCCGGTGATGATGAGAAGGATTTTTTTCTTTTTCATATTTTGTTTTAAGAAAATCACCCGTCTTTCGCTGCGCTCAAGCCACCCTCTTTTTCAAAGAGGGCTCGGTCCCAGACCCTCTTTGAAAAAGAGGGTGGCATCGCATTAGCGATGACGGGTGATTTATTTACAATCCCAAATGTTTAAACGCCGTATCAGTCAAAACGCGGCCGCGCGGAGTTTTTTCCACAAAGCCTTGCTGAATTAAATATGGCTCAATGGTATCTTCGACAGTATCTTTTTCTTCACCAATCGCCGCAGCAATCGTTTCAATCCCAACCGGGCCACCGCGATAATTTTGGGCGATGAATTTTAGGTAGCGGTGATCAGAAGCATCAAGTCCAACCGCATCAATTTCTAATCGCAGCAAAGCATTATCGGCGCATTTTTGTGAGATGATTTTATCGCCGTAATGATTTGCAAAATCGCGCACGCGCTTCAGCAAGCGAATCGCGATTCGCGGGGTTCCACGCGATCTTTTGGCGATTTCTTGTGCGGCGTTTTTTTCAATTTCAATTGTCAGAATATTGCCGTCGCGAATCACGATTTGCTCAAGCTCTCCGGCATTATAAAAATTAATTCTAAGCGGAATTCCAAAACGATCTTTGAGTGGATTGGCAATTAAACCAACGCGAGTGGTGGCACCAACTAAAGTAAATTTTGGCAAATCAATTTTGATAGCGCGCGCTGCGGGACCTTCGCCGATAATGATGTCGAGCTTAAAATCCTCCATCGCGGAATAGAGCACTTCCTCAACATTTTTATTTAAGCGGTGAATTTCATCGATGAATAAAACATCGCCTTCTTGCAGATTAGTGAGAATTGCCGCGAGATCTCCCGATTTAGAAATTATCGGTCCGGAAGTTGATTTAAAGCCAACGCCCATTTCACGAGCAATAATTTGTGCGAGAGTTGTTTTGCCCAAACCCGGAGGGCCGTAAAGCAAAGTGTGATCAAGAATATCGCTGCGACTTTTTGCGGCATTAATAAAAATTTGTAGATTTTCCTTCAACTTTTCCTGACCCAAAAAATCGCGCAAAAAACTCGGACGCAAAATGTTTTCGTTCTTTTCTTCTTCTAGTTGGATGGGGTTTAGGTTTTCGTTTTTTGTCATCGCTAAAATTTATTTTTACTAAGTTCGCGAAGGCTTGAAGTGATCAAATTTTCCAAAGTAATTTTAGAATTATTATTCACCAAAAAATCAATTACGCGCAAACAGTCATGCTTTTTATAGCCAAGATTTTCAAGGGCGGAAAGTGCATCAGCAGCAATTTGATTATGCAAAATTATTTCAGAAGTTTCGTAATTTTTAGCATCAAAGCCAGAATCGATTCCCAATTTTTTTGGAGAATTTTTTAATTCGGTGGTAAGGCGAGTGGCAAGCTTGGGGCCGATTCCGGAGATTTTTGAAAAAGCTTTTTCATCTCCCGAAATTAAAGCTTTTGCTAAGGTTTCAATTGTAAAAGCGCTAAGAATTTTTTGCGCCATTTTTGCGCCAACGCCTTGCACTTTTGTCAGTTCAAGAAACCAAGTTTTTTCATGTGGAGAAGTGAAGCCGTAAAGATCAATCGCATCTTCTTTTACGATGGTTTCGATGATGAGGGTCACTTCTTTTTCTTTAGGCAATTGCTCTAAAAGTGCTGCAGTTTTATGCGATAAAAAAACTAAATAACCAACGCCATTAACATCGATTACACACTTGTCTTCGGCAATTGAGTCAATAAAACCGCGGAGTTTCGCGAACATAAGTTTGTGAGTTAGGGGTTTCGAATTTCGGATTTTTTATAATCATGTCACAAAAGAGCAATTACAACATTGAATGGCGCGTTAGCCAAGAGCCGGTGCATTTTGAAGAGGCTTTGCAATTTATGCAAAAGCGCGTCGAGCAAATCATTGCCGGCGAAGCGAGGGAGATGATTTGGCTGTTGGAACATCCTCCAGTTTATACTGCGGGAGTCAGCGCTTCTGATGCGGATTTGTTGGCTAAAAGCGATATTCCAGTTTTCAAAACTAACCGTGGCGGAAAATATACTTACCACGCTCCGGGCATGAAAATTATTTATGTCATGCTCGATTTAAAAAAGTTTTTTGCGCCAGAAAAGCCAGATGTGGCGCTGTTTGTGAAGTTTTTAGAAAATTGGGTGATTGAGATTTTGGCGGAATTTGGAATCAAGGGAGAAATCAAAAAAGGCCGCGTCGGCATTTGGGTTGAAACGCCCGACGGCGAAAAAAAAATCGCAGCGCTGGGAATTAAATTAAAAAAATGGGTGAGTTATCACGGCATTGCGATCAATATTGCACCGGATATGGCGGGTTTTAAAAATATTGTGCCTTGTGGAATTTCTGAATTTGGCGTGACTTCGATGAAGGATTTAGGCGTGAAGATAAATCGCGATTTTGATGAAGTGGTGGAAAAGAAATTTTACTCAACTGCACTTGAAATGGCGAAGAGCGGCTCATAACTCTTGTTGCTTCCTCTGCTGGAGCGATCGCTGGACTGGGTTTGTAACCCAGTCCACACGTTCAGTTCTTTTTGACATGAACGTTAGGACGGGATTACAAATCCAATCCTGCGTTGATGCTATACAAAATTTAAAATCTTAAAAAAATGACCAACCAACAAGAATTTACCTTTGATGTCGAAGTAGGAAAAATCCTCAACTTGATGATCAACTCACTTTACACTAACAAGGATGTCGCCTTGCGCGAATTGATCTCTAACGCATCTGACGCTTGCGATAAATTACGTTATTTGGTCGCGCAAAATCCCGATCTTTCGCATGATGAATTAAAAGTTTCCATCACCACCAATAAAGAAAAAAAATTGCTCATCATTACTGATAATGGTATCGGAATGAATCGCGAGGATTTGATCGCAAACCTTGGCACTATTGCACGCTCCGGCACTGAGAATTTTATAAAATCACTCACGGGAGACAATAAAAAAGATGTACAATTGATCGGACAATTCGGTGTGGGTTTTTATTCCAGCTTCATGATTGCTGATAAAGTTGAAGTGATTTCGCGCAAATTTGACGATGAAAAAACTTGGATGTGGGAGAGCGATGGGAGTGCCAATTTCAAGATTTTGGAAGTTGAAAAAGGCGAGCGCGGAACAAAAATTATTCTGCATTTAAAAGACGAAGCGACTTCAGATTTTCTTGATCGTTTTCACATCAAGCATGTAGTTCAAACTTATTCCGATCACATAAATTTTAAGATCGAATTCGTTCCAGAAAATATCGAAGCTGGTGCAAAAGTTGAAACGCTAAACTCGGCTTCAGCCTTATGGACAAGATCTGCCAACGAAATTACTGCAGAAGAATATCAGAATTTTTTCAAACATATTTCGCATCTTCCCGGCGATCCATTTATGACGATTCACAATCGCGTTGAGGGTTTGGTAAGTTATACAAATTTGTTCTTCATCCCAAGCAGCAAGCCGTTTGATCTTTTTCATCCTGATCGCAAATCATCGGTAAAACTTTATGTTAAAAAAGTTTTTATCTCTGAGGAATTAACTTTGGTTCCGGCTTGCATGCGCTTCCTGCGTGGTCTTGTGGATTCTGACGATTTGCCACTAAATATCAGTCGTGAAAATTTACAGCATAGTTCGGTGCTCGATAAAATCAGAAAATCGGTGGTGGCAAAAGTGTTGTCGGAGCTGAAAAAGAAAGCTGCGGAAAGCGAAGAAGAATATCTAAAATTTTGGAATAATTTCGGCGCAGTTTTGAAAGAAGGTCTGTGCGAATCTTCAGATTTTCGTGAGAAAATTTTAGAAATTTCGCGCTTTCATTCGTCAAAATCTCCCGATAAATTAATCTCAATCGCTGAATATTTAGACCGCGCCAAACCTGGCCAAGACAAGATTTTCTTCTTAACTGGAGAGTCGGTTGAAAAAATAAAATCTTCACCACAATTGGAAATTTTTTTACACAAAGATGTTGAGGTTTTATATCTCACCGATTCGGTTGATGAATTTTGGGTGACGGTCGCTTTGCCTTACAAAGAGAAGGAGTTTCAATCAATCAATCGTCATGATGTTGACCTAGAAAATATCGAAAAAAATCCGCAAGAAAAATCTGAGGAAGAGCAAAGTTCGGAAGAGATAAAAGATGTAACCAGCAGCCAATTTGAAGGATTAACCAAGTTCATCAAAGAAGTTTTGGGCGATAAAATTAAAGAAGTTCGCATTTCAAAAAAGCTGACTGATTCGCCAGTTTGTTTGGCGGTAAATGCCGGCTCAATGGATATTCGTTTGGAAAGATTTTTGTTGGAGCAAAAACAAATTCAGACCGGCACCGCAAAGATTTTTGAAATCAATCCGACTAATTCGATAATTAAAAATCTTAATAATGACTATCTCGATTCAACCAAGCACCAAGCGGTTTTGGATCGTATTCACACTTTGTTTGATATCGCCTGCATCATCGAAGATGAGCCGATTAATGATGCGAAGGATTTTTCGAGAAGGATTCAAAGTTTCATGGCTTCTTAAGGGCGCCTCTAAAAATTAGGATTTTTCGAGGAATTTTGAGTTTTAACAAATTTGCGAGAAGGTAAGCGTATTAGATATACGTGCTCTCGAGCAAATTTGTTAAAACTCAAAATTACCGGAAAAGACAATTTTTAGAGATGCCC
>CAMCMF010000036.1 GCA_945875865.1 Rhizobium sp. Q54 | reverse complement strand
CCTCTAAAAATTAGGATTTTTCGAGGAATTTTGAGTTTTAACAAATTTGTGAGAAGGTAAGCGTATTAGATATACGTGCTCTCGAGCAAATTTGTTAAAACTCAAAATTACCGGAAAAGACAATTTTTAGAGATGCCCTTAAAACGATTCATATTTTCCTGAGTAATAAAGCAGGGGTTTTGTTTCATTGATTTTACCGAAATCTAAAATCTCGCCGATGATCATGTGATGATCGCCGATCTTTAAGATGCGATGTTTTTTGCATTCGAAAAAAGTTAGGGAATTTTGAAAAATTGGATTGCCTTTTTTACCAAAAAAATATGTTTCGACCCCCCATTTTGTGGAGTTTTTAGGAGTAGCGAAAGCACTTGCTAGAGCTTGCTGCTCTTGGCTTAAAACATTTAACGAGAAGTAACGATTTTTCTTAAATAGCTCTAAATTAGCTGATTTATTATCGATGCAAAAAGAGATGAGTGGAGGATTGAGAGAAACAGAAGTGAAGGAATTTATCGTCATGCCAAAAAATTCATCGGCGAAAATTTTTTTAATTTTTTCGAGAAAATTGTGAGAGAGGAATTTTTTTTCTAGCTTTTGTCCGAAAGGATTTTCCTGCAAAAAATTATGCCAGAATTCTTCAAATTTTTTGAAAAAGTTTTTTTCATCAAAAAATTTTTCACTAAAAAAACTTTCGGTAAAAAAGTTTTTACGCCTTGCGCAGGCTATGATTACGCCGGTTGAAAATGTTCCTAAGCAGTCGCGGAGTTTTTTTTGATCCATACTAAAAATAAAAACCTTCTTTGAAAAATGAGGTGGCCGAGCGAAAGTGAGGTTGGAGGATTTAAATCACCCGACCTCGCTTTCGCTCGGCCACCCTCTTTTTCAAAGAGGGTTAAGAAAGTAATCCCAAACTTTTAATCGAGGAAATCAGGAAAAATAAAATCACGATGACTCCCAAAGCCATCCATAAAGCATAATTGTAAAGATAGCCGGTTTGAAGTTTTGAAACTTTTCCTGACATCACGCGACAAAAAGCTGCCATGGAATTTGGTATGCCATCGACGCATTTTGTGTCGATAATTTTCCATAAAAAATTGCCCAATTTTTTAGTTGGAGCAACCAATGCTGCTTCATAAATTTCATCAAAATACCACTTGTTGAGAGACAGCTTGTAGAGAGGCTTCACAGCATTTGCCAAACGTTTTGGCAAATCGGTATTTTTGAGATAAAAAACATAGGCCAAAGCGATGGCAATCACACCAACAATCATTGGAGAAATTTTTACTAAAAATGGCGCGTGATGAATTTCTTCGAGCAGAGAAATTTTTGATTCCGCGACGAAAATCGCATCAGCAAAAAAGTTTCCTTCTGCGGAAACCATGTGGAAAATATTAGCGCCTAAAAATCCGGCAGCGATCGATCCTACCGCTAAAAGAGCGAGGGGAATTAGCATCGACATTGGCGCTTCGTGAGCGTGATCGTAAGTGTGATGATCTGCCCTGGTCTTGCCGTGGAAAGTTAAAAATAACAAGCGCCAAGAATAAAATGCGGTTAAAAATGCTGCGGAAATTCCCATCACATAAGCCAATTTTCCGACAGGACTTTGTGACATGAAAGCGGCTTCGAGAATAACATCTTTCGAATAAAATCCGGCAAAAGGTGGAAAGCCTGCGAGAGCTAGAGAACCAATCCACATCATGGCGTAGGTGAAAGGAATTTTTTTCCAGATACCGCCCATTTTTTGGATATTTTGTTCGTGATGCATGGCGTGAATTACCGCGCCAGCGCCGAGGAATAATAAAGCTTTGAAAAAAGCGTGAGTTGCTAAGTGGAAAATCGCTGCTGAATAAGCTGAAACTCCGCAAGCAAAAAACATGTAGCCAAGTTGCGAGCAAGTTGAGTAAGCGATAATTTTTTTGATGTCATTTTGGGTGAGAGCGATGGTTGCAGCAAAAAGTGCTGTGGTTGCGCCAAATAGAGTCACCATGGTTAAAGCTGTTTCGGAAAGTTCGAAAAGTGGTGAGCAGCGCGCTACTAAAAATACCCCAGCGGTGACCATTGTTGCAGCGTGGATTAAAGCAGAAACTGGAGTTGGGCCTTCCATGGCATCAGCCAGCCAAACATGCAAACCGATTTGCGCTGACTTACCCATCGCGCCGATGAAAAGCAAAATGCAAATCGCATCTAAGGTGCGAAATTCAACTCCGAAAAGCGTAAATTTATCATTAAAATGAGTAGCAGCTTGCGAAAAAACTGTCGCATATTCCACCGAATCAAAAGTGAGATAGATCAAGGCAATCGCCAAGATCAAACCAAAATCACCGACGCGATTGGCGATGAATGCTTTGATCGCCGCAGCATTGGCAGATTGTTTTTTAAACCAGAATCCTATTAACAAATAAGAAGCAACTCCGACCCCTTCCCAACCGAAAAATAATTGTACGAAATTGTCTGCCGTTACTAAAGCCAACATGAAAAAAGTGAAGAGTGAGAGATAGGCCATGAAGCGCGCCTGCGACTTGTCTTCATGCATGTAACCGATGGAATAAAGATGCACTAAACTTGAAACAAAAGTTACAACGATGAGCATTACAGCAGTTAGAGAATCAAGCTTGAGCGACCAATTTAGCGAAAAACTTCCGGAAGAAATCCAGTTAATTAAAGCAACATTGCTGTTGGTTTTATTTTGATAAACATCGGCGAAAATTATCGCGGCACATATTGCGGAACCTAGCAGCAAAGCGGTGGTAAAAATTTGCGCAAATTTATCGGCAAAATTTTTCGGACAAATTCGCGAAAATATTCCGGCAAATAAAAAGCCAAAAAGCGGTAAAAAAACTGTGAGCTTGAGAAGCATTTTGTAAGGAGATGTTGATTAAAAGAGGCGGCGAAAATTATGAAGCGAAAGTAAAAAATCAATCCGCTTTCGCTTCGCCTTTGGCGAACTATTTCGCTTCGCCTTTGGCGAACTATACCGAAACTGATTCAAGAACCCGAACTCAAAAATAAAGAGTCGGTATACGGGGTTCCCCGCGACTGTGGGGCGCAGGCCATCCTGCGTAAAAACAAAATCAATATACCAAATCAGCTTCTTGAAGCTGATTTGGTATATTTCGCTTCGCCTTTGGCGAGCTATCAAAACCGAATTCGCTTCACCGAAATCACCCGACTCAATTGTTTCACAATTGAGCCACCCTCTTTTGCAAAGAGGGTTAAGGGCGCCTCTAAATAGGATTTTTAGAGATGCCCTTTAGTAAGTAGGCTTGTCGCGCTGTAGCGAAGCGAAAGCGGACTACCAATTTCCTGTAGCGCCAATTCTTACATCACCTTTCGCATTCAACTTCCAAACGCTGCCTATATTATCCTCACCCGGAACAAAACGAGCGTCACCAGGAAGTTTTGGCGTCATACCCGCCGTTTGCAACATACCAACAACTGAGTGGCGACAGTAAGCGTGTCCTGACCAGAAGATGGTATTATAATCACTAAAATTTTTCTTCACTTCGACAGGATCATTCCAATTGATACCCTTGAGATCCTTCTTGTAGCGATTTCTGATTTTTTCGAAATTTGGCTCTGATGATACAATATCTGGATCGCGACTCCAAGTATAGAAATTCATATAAAGACCATTGGCAAATTGAGTGCCGAGTCCCGATTGACAACCATGAATCCAGCCCAACTCAAATCCCGGAGTACCGCCTTCTGGCATATTGCTAAATAAATAACCCATCGGCTTGTACCAGTTTTTATAGCATGAAGATAAGAGCAGCAGAGATAAAATTATAAAAAATTTTCTGCCTCCAAAAATTAATCGCTGCATGAAATGTAAATTTGTAATTACTAGCAATCGCTTTGCCCAAAAAATTGACAGCTCGATCCACCTTCCCAGAAAATTGTACCGAATACCGTTTTATTACCGGAGCCACCTTTCATACCAGCAACACTTTTTTGTAGCACATCGAATGTTCCATCAAGACCATTCCCAGTAGAGTTTGTTAGATCACCACCCATGGTTCCACCAAGAAAAAAACCACCCCAAGCGTTGTTAACATTACCAGCATTAAAAGTTTCGTCATAACCATAAGGATTAAAAGCTCTATCAAATGATGTAGTAGGGCCACTAACTGGGTTGTTAACCATCATAAAACAATAAGAATATCCTCTACCATAACCGAAGCGATATTCAGGATTTCCGATCAATTTTGCGTTGTAATTATGCTTATGAAAGGTGCGATAAAAAATGTTACCACGAGCATATAAAACTGTGTTGCAACCATCTTTGAAAGCGCTTTGAAAAGTTGGGGTCCCTTCGGGAATTTTAAAACTACTCCCGCTTAAAAATGGTGATCCAGCATTAGTAAACCATTTACATCCAGAACAGCTTAGCAGCAAAAATATTGTCAAAAGAATTCTTGTCATGTTGATCATTGATAACCAGTAAATACAGAGCCCCATATTGAGCTCTTCTGTTTTACATAATCGTAACGGTGACAATACCAGAAGGCATTGCCCCAGCCAGTTTTATAATCTGAAGATGAGCTCATTTTATAACCATTAACTTTGTTATTACGATAAAAAATACGATAAAAGTTACTGGCGCCATTCGACATAGCAACTTCACAACCATCCTCCCAGCCCTCCCTAAAATCTGGAGAAGCATCGCGTAAAGTTTCTCTAAATTCCTTATCCGGACGACCCGGAAGAATATTGGCGACCCATTTTTGACAAGAGGTTTGCAACAAAACTACCAGCGATAAAATTAGCAATTTTGTGATTTTGGATGTCATAAATTTCATACTATTGTAGCGGACCGTGAGCCATTGAGGAAGAGTTGGTAAAAGTAGAGGCATGAAGTGAGCAAGCAAACCAAGCCTGACCCCAACCAGTTTGATAAATGGGATCATGTTGATAAACACCGCTACCCATATCGGGACCCTTACCTTTTCCATAAACGAAGGCATTGGAAAAAGTTTTCAACGACAAAGCCGACACACATCCCTCATGCCATCCCGCCTTATATTCTGCAGGACCATCTGGAGACGCCAAACTCATAGTTATGGGCTGATAAAAACCGAAACTATCTGGCATGCGACAAGAAGCGATACCCAAAATCACTGATAAAATTATTACCAGTTTAATAAAATATTTTGGCAAAAAATTCTTCATGCTCAGTTTAAAAAATAACAAAATTGAGGATTTTAGGGCTTACACAAAACGAGTATCGCTTTGAAATTCGAGTTCGAAGTGAGATGCCCCTTTTGCGTAAGTCCTATTTATAATACGTCCCAATCGATAATATAGGTACATTGTTCTAAGCCATCAAACCATCCCGTATCATAATCCGGACTTTTCTGTTTGCGCTTAAAATCATATCGTGATTTTAGATCTCCCATCAAACCCTTAGCAACCGCATCCCAGCCAGAATAACAGCCATCTCGAAAGCCCTTGCCATATTCATTATCCGCTGGAGGAAAATTTTTTATTCCGGTAAATGGGCGCGGCTTAATTCCCCAATTCCAACTGCTGGGCATCTTCTCCCAGAAAAGACACGAACTGTTTGACAGCAAGAGCATGAGCAAAATCTGTATTTTGAAAAATCTTTTCAATTTCACGCGGATATTTTTAGTAAAATTTTTTCAATTTCTGTAGCAAGAAAAGTAAAAGAGAAATCTTTTTCAAGCCGCGAGAAGGCACTTCGAGTGAGGCGACCATATTCAATTGGATTTTGTAAAGCATAGTTAATTTTATTCGCCAATTCCTGCGCATCTCCGTTTTCAAATAGCAGACCATTTTCACCATCCTTGATCAAAAATTTTCCGCCATCGCTGTTAGAAGAAATCACTAAAGTTGAAAATAAAAAACCTTCGAGAATCACGATTCCGAAAGGCTCTTCACGAGATGGAACAGAAAAAATATCGACATCTTTGAAGAAGTTTTTTTTGTCAAAAACCGTGCCTACAAAATCACATTTATCGATGACTCCGCTTCTTGCTGCCAAAGCCTTCAAGCTTTCTAAATTATAACCTTTGGCAACTTCAAAGCCGCCGATTTTAAGACGAAAATTATTTCCAGCCTTCGCTAAAATTTCCGCCGCTTTTATTAAAATATCAAAACCTTTACGCGGTTCAATGCGACCATAAATTCCAATCACCGGCACCGCTTTTATTTTTTTTTCACAAAATTTTTGATCAACTTTAATGACATTTTGCAGCACAAAAGATTTCTCTTTTTCAAAACCCGCCTCCACTACCAAATCAGAAATTTGCTGATTGATGCTGATGATATAATGACAATTTAGTGAATGCTTAAAAGTTATGCCGTGATTGATTGCAACCGATTTAGCCGCAGAAAAAAAACGCAAAAAACGCATCCATTTCATCAAACGATTTGAGTGACATAAAATTATCTGCGGCCGAAATTTTGCGACCACCCATAAAAGATGAAAAAAATCCAAAAGTGGTGAATAGTTTTTTAGTTTAAAAATTTTCTTTGCATCGTAGTTTTCATTGCCATTAGCTGAAATCAGCAACGCAAGCTCATGACCATTTTGTAAAAAAACTTCGTTATAATTTCGAAAAACTTGATCAACTCCGCCAATATTTTGTGCGTGAATTGCGTTTAAAATTCTCATAATAGAAAAAAATGTTTCACTTAAAAGATCGCTCCATTCTTGAAATATCAGGTTCAAATCGCAAAAGTTTTTTACAAGGATTGGTTAGTAATGATGTGAATAAAACCTCCTCAAGCAATTTGATTTATGCAGTAATGCTCAATGCCACCGGACGTTTTCTTTACGATTTTTTTATTTTTGAGAATGGTGAAAAACTTTTCCTCGATTGCTTTGCTGCAAGACGCGACGAGATTTTAAAAAAACTAAATTTCTACAAATTGCGCGCCGATGTTGCTCTCAAAAAAAATGATGAATTATTAGTAGCGCAAAGTTTTGCTAAACATGGATTTCGTGATCCAAGAAGCGAAGAACTTGGCTATCGAATTTATGGGACAGCCAGCGAATTAGCGGCGATTGAAGGTGATTTAATCTCCGAAGATTCTTACAATTTCAATCGCATCCAAAATAAAATTCCGGAAAGCGAAAATGATTTAACTTACGAAAAATCACTGATTCTTGAATTTAATTTCGACAATCTAAATGCCATTAGTTACGAAAAAGGCTGCTACATTGGACAAGAGCTAACAGCGCGCACGCACTACAAAGGCGAGATTCGCAAAAAACTTTTTCATGTAAAAATTTCTGGCGACAGTAAGTTGGAAAAAGGTTCGGAAATAAGTTGCGAAGGAAAATCTGTAGGCATAATCCTCTCATCAATTACTCATCAAAACGAACTTCATGCACTAGCTTTGGTAAGACTTCCCGACAATTCGGGAAGTAAGAATCTTCCCGACAAACTTGAGTTCGAAAATAGAAAAATTTCCATAATTAGCTGATGCAAATTTATTTACCAATTGCCGAAATTCCAGTTAACATCATCTTGATTTTGGCGCTTGGACTCATTGCTGGCTTCCTCGCCGGCATGTTTGGAATTGGCGGCGGATTTATCGCCACTCCACTTTTAATGTTCATCGGAATTCCTCCGGCAATCGCAGTTTCTACTTCAACCAATCAAATTATTTCCGCTTCAATTTCAGGATTGCTGGCACAGTTACGCAAAAGTAACGTCGATATAAAAATGGGGCTATTCCTTGTCTTTGGCGGCTTCATCGGCTCGACGATTGGGATTTCAGTTTTTAACATTCTACAAAAAACCGGCCATATCGACATCGTAATTCCCATACTTTACGTAGTTTTCCTCGGCTCAATTTCAGTGACGATGTTGATTGAAACCATCAAAACTTTAGTAGAAAAAAAATACGGCGTCACTTGGGAAAAAAAGCAAAATTCACGCTTGGATAAATTTTTACGAAAAATTGAAAACTTGCCTTGGAAGGTCTATTTTCCTAAATCCAACATCACTATCAGCATTTTAGTTCCAATCACAATCAGCAGTGGAATTGGCGTCCTTGTTGCCTTGATGGGTGTTGGCGGCGGATTTTTGATGATTCCAGCGATGATCTATATCTTGCGCATGCCTTCCAACATCGTAGTTGGAACTTCACTATTCCAAATCGTTTTCATCGCCAGTAATGCCACTTTTTTACAAGCCGTTACCAATCACACCGTCGATATTGTTCTAGCATTTTTAATGATTATCAGCTCTGCCATCGGCGCCCAATTTGGCACGCGCGCCGGCTATCGTGTTGACGCAGACAGCATGAGATTTTCCCTCGCTTTAATGCTGCTCGCCGTCTGCGTCAAAATGCTTTTCGTCCTTCTCGCCGAACCCCAAAGCCTCTACATAATAGAGGTATCAAAATGATAAAAAAACTTACGACTTTCATAAGTCTTATCGCTATTTTCATCGCCTCCTCCTCCCTCGCCAGCCCAGTAATATCAGGCATTTCCACCAATGAAATTAATATCGATCATAAATTTCTTGGCGCCCAAATTTTACTTTTCGGCGCTAAAGGCGATGCCGGAAATATCGTCATCACGGTGCGCGGTCCGAAGAAAAATTTCCTGGTTACAAAAAAAGAAAAATTGTTGGGAATTTGGTATAATGGCGAAAGGGTAAAATTCAAAGAAGCTTACAGTTTTTACTCTTTGTTCTCGACCTTCACCGATCAAGAGCCACTTGATTCTGAGCTTTCTGAAATGGAGTTAGGAAGTGACAATTTAAAATTTATAACTTCGTCAGGAGTTGAAGCAAAAAAGAAAAATGAATTTCAACTACAACTCATCAATCAATTAGAAAAAAATCATCTCTATGCCAGCGGCACCAATAAAATAGATTTCCTCGACGAAACGCTTTTTAAAGTGATGCTAGATTTTCCAAAAAATATTTCTCGCGGCACTTACACTGTAGAAATTTATCTAATTCACGACGGCACTTTATTGTCATTCCAATCAATCCCCGTCTATGTCAATCAAGTTGGCCTAAGCGCAAAAATTTTTGACTTCGCACATGAAGAATCTTTTCTTTACGGACTAATAGCGGTTGCTATCGCCCTCATCGTCGGCTGGATTGCCAACTACTTATTCGCGCGCTTCATCGGAAAATAGGTAAAAAGGGGTCAGGCCCCTTTTACGCATAACTAAACTTTAAAATATGACTAACCCAGAAAAAAATGGCACGATCATTGTCTGCATCGATACCACAAATGCCTCGGAAGTAGCTCTGCGCTACACTTGCTATAAAGCAAAAGCTGCGGGGCTTAATTTACAAATTTTGGCAGTGATGGAAGCTTCACATAAAAATCTTCTCTTCGGAGCGCGCGCTATCGGCAATGAAAAAAGACAACAGCTAGAAAAGCATCTCGATAGTTTGATTAAAAATATTTGCCAAACCGCTGAAATAACTCCCAAAGTTTCAATTCGTGAAGGCGACATATTTATCGAAATTACCCGCGAATTAAAATTCACTCCGGACTGCAGAATGCTTGTGTTTGGCAAGTCTCACAATTCACTTTCGGACAATACTGTTCTGCCAAAAATTGTCGGCAAAATCGGCGGTAAAATTAACGTTCCGATTATGATTATTCCGGAAAATTTAAGCAGCGAATTTTTACAACAACTTATTTAGCAGACCCGTGCTTCGCTCAGTATTTACCATTTCATTTTACATTTCCATCTCGCGAATTTTTGGATTTATTCGCGATATTTTGATCGCCCAATATCTCGGCGTTAGTCTTCTTTCCGATGCTTTTTTTGCAGCATTTCGTCTGCCAAATTTTTTCCGCCGTGTTTTCGCTGAAGGCGCTTTCAATTCAGCATTCGTACCGATCTTCATCGAAAAGCTACAAGATAAAACAGCTAATAATGATGAAAAAAGATTCGCACAAAATGTTTTTTCTGCGCTCTTTTATGTGCTGCTAATTTTCACGATTTTATTCCAGATTTTCATGCCATTTCTGATGAAAATTCTTTTTCCAGGATTCTTCACCGATCCAGAAAAATCAGAACTTTTAGTCAATCTTTCGCGCATCACAATTTTTTATCTGATCTTCATTTCACTAGTTTCGCTTTGCTCAGGAATATTAAATTCACTCAATAAATTCGCGGTTCCCGCCTCTTCGCCGATAATTCTAAACGGAACTTTAATTGCCTCGATTTTTCTTTTCGGCACCATCGCAGAAAACTACGCTTACGCACTTTCATGGGGAGTTTTTGTCGCCGGAATTTTACAATTTTTATGGCTGTTTTATTTCACTGCTAAAGCCGGATTTTTACTTTTTCCGAAATTTCCTAAACTCAATCCCGACATCAAAAAATTCTTCCGCAAACTTTTACCAGGAATCATCGGCGCTAACGTCATGCAGATAAATCTTCTGCTCGATTCCATTTTTGCCAGCATGATCGCCGGCGCAGTTTCTTATCTTTATTACGCCGATCGCATCAATCAATTGCCCCTCGCAATGATTGGCATCGCAATTGGAATCGCGCTGCTGCCCGCACTTTCTCGCAAAATAAAAGCCGCCGAATTTGACGGCGCAATCAAGTTACAAAATCTCGCTTTGGAAGTTGGCTTAATCTTGGTAATCCCCGCCACTCTAGCACTAACTGTTCTCGCTCATCCCATCATCTCATCACTTTTTGAACGCGGAAAATTCACCGCCGATGAAAGTCTTTTTGTTTCGCGCGCTTTATTATTTTACTCATTTGGCCTACCTTCTTACGTTTTAGTAAAAGTTATGGAGCCGGCATTCTTCTCGCGTGGCGACACTAAAACCCCGATGAATATCGCCATCACCTGTCTTTTGAGCAACGCTTTGTTAAACGGAATTTTCTTCGCTTTGAGCTTTGGTTACGTAGGAATTATTTTGGCTTCCGTATTTTCCACCTATCTAAATTTGACGATGTTGATTACAAAACTTATCAGTAAAAAACATTTTTGTTTCGAAAAAAACTTTCACAAAAAACTCTTACGAATCCTTATTCCATCAGTCTTGATGGCAATCTCACTTTTTGTGATGAGAGAGTTTTTTGCACAAAGTTTTGCTTTCGACAGAGTCGTCGAATTAATCATCATGATCACTTTAGGATTATTAATTTACGGCATTTCTTCTTACCTCTCCGGCAGCTTAGATATTCTGCTTAAATCAAATTTCTTACGCAGAAAAAAACATGACTCAGTTCCAAACGCCTGAAGAAAAATCCTATCAGGAAAATAAGAAAAAAAACCTCGAAACTTTGCTTTCTGATTTCAACTGTAAGATAGATTGGATCTGGATTAACAAGGCTTCAAGACGCAAAGTTACTTTTCAAATTGATGGCAAAAATCACCTCGGATTTTTTGCGGCAAAATCTCACAATTTAATTGAGATTGATTCTGATCCATTGGCAGAAGAAAAAATTTCTGCACTGATTCCTCTCCTAAAAAACTTCCTCAATCGGCAGGAGCAAAATTTTTATACGCAACTAGCCGTCACTTTATTTGACAACGGTTTGGACGTTGTATTGCACGGCAAAAAGCCGATAAATTTTTCGCAAGAACAGAAGATGATGAGCTTCGCCAAAGAAAATGATCTCAATATTTCTTATCGCTATGGCAACGGCGTGGCACCGATTTTTATGGCGCGACCAAATCAAATTTTTTATCCCGATTTTAAAATTGATTTAACTTCTGATATTTTCATTCAGGCAACAAAGGCGGGGCTAGAGAATATTGTTAAAATTATTAGAAGCTCAATAACTCCAGGCTCAAAAGTTGCAGATATTTACGCCGGATTCGGCGCTTATTCTTTTGCCATTCATGATTTAGCAAAATCGATTTTTGCTTTTGAGGGCGATGAAATAATGACTGACTTGATCAGAAAAAATGCTACTGCAAACAAACTCTCACAAAAAATAAAAGCTGAAACACGCGATTTATTTTCTAATCCAATAAGCAAAAGAGAATTAAAAGACTTCGATCTCGCAATCATCAATCCACCCAGAAATGGCGCCAATCCACAAGTTGTAGAAATTTCTAAATCGCCGCTTAAAAATCTGATTTACGTCTCTTGCAATCCGCAAAGTTTTAAGCGCGATGCCAAAATTTTAATTGACTCGGGCTTTGCAATTAAAAGCCTGAATGCCATCGATCAATTTTATTCAACTGAGCATTTAGAGCTCGTCGCAATTTTTCAAAAATGACAAAACTTAAAAATATTCCTTCTTGGGATTTATCCGATTTTTACTCTTCAATTACAGATAAAAAAATTGCCTCTGATCTAAAAAAATCTGAGCAAGACAGCAAAAAATTCGCCAAGGAATTTCATGGCAAAGTCTCTAAGTTAAGCGCTCCACAACTTCTTGCGGCAATTAAGCAATATGAAAAGATTGCCGAAAATATCGGAAAAATTTCTAGCTATTCTTACTTGGTTTACGCTTCAGATTTATCGAACCAAAAAAATATTTCTTTCCATCAAAACACTTCTGAAACTCTCAGTAAAATCGAAACTGATTTGGTTTTTTTTACGCTGGAATTAAATGAAATTGATGAGAAAAAAATAAATATTCTTCTCAAAAATCACGCATTAAAAAAATATCAGCCTTTCATTCGCGACACTCGCGCCTTCAGGAAATACCAGCTTTCACACCAATTAGAAAAACTTTCTCTCGAAAAAAATATTACTGGTCGCGCTGCTTTTATTCGTCTTTTTGATGAAACCGTAAACAACTTAAAATTTTCCTATCGCGAAAAAACTTTAAGCTCGCAGCAAATTTTTGACTTGATGAGCAATGATGATGAAAAAGTTCGAAAAGATGCGGCAAAAGCAATTGGAAAAACCTTCGAAGAAAATTCAAAACTTTTCGCCTTCATCACAAATATTTTAGCCAAGGATAAAGCCGTTGATGATGAGTGGCGCGGCTTTGAAACACCGATCTCGGCACGCAATTTAAGCAATTTTATTGAAGATGAAACTGTTGAAGTTTTGATCAAAAAAGTTCGTCAAAATTATGCCGCCACTTCACATCGCTATTACAAAATCAAAGCCAAAATTCTGGGAATAAAAACCATGAATTATTGGGATCGCAACGCACCTTTAAGCAAAAAAGAAAATAAAATTACTTCGTGGAATGATGCAAAAAATTTAGTCTTGGAAGCTTACGAAGAATTTTCTCCGCTGATGAAAAAAATCGGCAAAGAATTTTTTGATAAAAATTGGATCGACGCTAAAGCCAGCGCTGGCAAAGATTCTGGCGCCTTTTCTCATCCTTGCGTACCATCAGTTCATCCTTACATTTTGATGAATTACCAAGGAAAAACGCGCGACATTATGACGTTAGCGCATGAACTTGGTCACGGCGTGCATCAATATTTAGCCAGAGATTGCGGCTATTTGATGAGTGGAACTCCACTAACTTTAGCCGAAACCGCTTCAGTTTTTGGCGAACAATTAACCTTCCAAAAAATTCTACAAAAAGAAAAAGATCCGCAAAAAAAGAAGTTTATTATCGCCAGCAAAGTTGAAGATATGATCAATACGGTTGTAAGACAGATCGCCTTTTTACAATTTGAGAAAAAAGTTCACGATGCTAGAAAAAATGGTGAAATTCCTTTAGAAAAAATCTGCGAATTTTGGATGGAAATTCAAAAAGAAAGTCTGGGATCCGCTTTTAAATTTAATGAAGAATATCGCTTTTTCTGGTGCTACATTCCGCATTTTATTCACTCACCATTTTACGTTTACGCTTACGCTTTTGGTGATTGTTTAGTCAATTCACTTTACGGCGTTTATAAGTCAGGAAAAGTAAAAAACTTCGAGGAAAAATATCTCGCAATGCTTGCCTCTGGCGGTCTCAAACATCATAAGGAAATGTTGGAACCTTTTGGAATTTCAATCAACAGCGCCGAATTTTGGCAATCTGGCTTGGATGTGATAATCGATTATATTGATCAACTTGAGCGCTTATAAATGATCAATCCGCTTTACGTACAAACTCTTTTCAATCATCTTTTTTCTAATGTTGATGGTTATCACATCGCTGGCAGAGCGCAAGGCGCAACTCCGGGAAGCCGCGAAGCTTTGCTTTATGGCGAAATTCCTTTCAAGACTTGGCAAAAAATTGTGACGCGCGCTAAGCCAAAAAGTGATGCAGTTTTTTTTGATTTGGGCTCGGGAACTGGACGCGTAGTTTTTCAATCACATCTGCTTTTTGACTTCAAAAAATCTATCGGAGTTGAGCTACTTGATGGCCTACACAACAAAGCTTCTGAGCTAGAAAAAGATTTCCAGAAAGCTATCCAGCCACAAATTTCTCATCTTCTTGGCGAACGAAAATTGGAATTTATTCACGGCAATATTTTGCACACTGATTTGCATGAAGCAGACTTTATTTTACTACCGCACCCCTTCAAAAAAGAGGAAGATTTTTTGCTGTTGGAAGAAAAATTTTTACGCGAATTAAAACCAAAAACCAAAATCGTAACATTGATTCGCGACTTACGTAATCCAGCCTTCAAGTACCTGGGATTTGAAACTTATGAATTTAGCTGGGGCAAATCGAGCGCTTATTTTTATGAGATTTAGCTAATTTGTGCGGCCTCTGTTTTTGTCGACCACCCTTGTAGCCTCTATTAACTTAATAAGCACGGCTGGACTAATTTGCGTCAAATCTCTATCTCCTAGATCAAGAAGAGGAAGTTTTTCTCCTTTCCAAAATTCAATTTTTCTGGGATTCTTTATCTCCCAATCTATTTTTTTAGTAAAATCCTCCATCTTTACGCCAACAACCATTGCCCCCCCCCTCGCTAATCGCGATAGAAGTATCTTTACCGTAAGAATTTAAATATTCTCCTATTTCACCTGTAAGTTTTTTTTCGTCGAAAAATTTAAATAAATCTTCTGTCTCTTTTTTCAAAACCTCATCTTGACAACTACTATTTCCATTCGAAACAACTCCTACCGATATTTTTCCTCCACCAGACTGACAAATTTTAAAAGCAGCCTCAATCTCTTTGCGTGGATCATTTAATTTACCAATATGGGCACAAAAACGTCTGCCGGTTTCTTTATTATATAAAATTATTCCAAAACAAGTCATTGCTCCATAGGTGCCAATCGCAACATTATCGTCGGTTATTATATATCGACCAACATCTACCGGAGCTATGCTGGAAAAGGCGCTTTCTAAAGGTTGTTTTGACATAAAAATTAAATGTAAGAATTTGACGCGTTGTTTACATGATTAATCATAGTTTTACCCAAAACTCAATTAACCATGCAACCAATTTCTCTCATGAAAATTCACAAGAGAACACGATTAACTCTAACCGATCGGGAAGAGCTTTGGAAATTGCATTCTGCTCGGAGGCATAGCCAATCTGAGTTGGCAGAGATATTCCGAGTTTCACGTCAAACAATTTCCAAAATTCTTCAGCGATGTCGAGGGAGAGAATTTCTTCCTCGAAGCAGTGTTAACAAGCGTTTTAAAAGTTTACAATACGGTCTTAAACGACTCAAAAAAGTTGAATTTGAGATTGAGAAAAAAAAGAAGTTAGAGGCCAAGAGATACAATAAATCCTATCCTGGAGAGCTTGTACACTTCGACACCAAAAGGCTTCCACTCATCAAGGGAGAAAATAAATTCTCTGCTCGAGAATATTTATTCGTCGCCATTGATGATTTTTCTCGAGAACTTTACGCCACAAATGGGAGCGCCCAAACCTCCGTGTCAAATTCCTTCCTAGGCCAAATCCAATTTCAGCCTTCCTGTAAAAAATATATCCAGCTGCCCTGCAATCAAGCTCCAGTTCTGAACTGGCATTACCCACTTTTTGCTGATGTTTTTTATGCTTAGGAAGATCAGCTTCTCAAGTGCTGTTTGACTGGTGAAAGAGCCCTTCGTCTTGGTAACTTTCCTGACTTGCCTGTGAAATCCTTCAACAATATTCGTGGTGTAAATCATTCTCCTAATCTCATTTGAATAGCGGAAGTAAGCTGAAAGATTGTGCCAATTATTTCTCCAAGACTTAATCACCAACGCATATTTTTTACCCCATTTTTCTTCAAGATTTTCTAACTCAGATTCTGCTAAATCCTTGCTATTAGCCTTGTAGACAAGCTTGAGGTTAGACATGAATTCTTTCTG
>CAMCMF010000035.1 GCA_945875865.1 Rhizobium sp. Q54 | reverse complement strand
TCACATGCGACTCAACATCATTGCTGGGATTGTGAATTTGAAACATGCGTTCTGAACAACGGAATCAAGGCTTTGAGCCTGATAACGAAAAATTTGTGAGTAATTTAAAGGTTGGAGAATTTATGAAATCGTTTCGCAATGGGTCTATTAAATAACAGGCGTAGCGCGACAGTTTAAAATTCTCGATTTCTCTTTTTGCACCACTACCTAATTCGACCATTTCGAGGATATGCTCGAAATGGTTAGAGACCTTGTAATTACTGTTCTGGCAAGATTCTTGTGCTTTGTTTATAACGGGCAGAAAATGTCTGAATTCGGAATATTCTAAAATTTTTGCGAGATCGCGGGCATTCCAAAATTCATTGCCATTTTCATCGATTTTTTTGATTTGTTCAAAAATTTTTAAGCCGTTTTTTGTTGGTTCGTTTTTCATAAAGTTTTGGGTTTAGTTAGTGTGATTTTTCTTCAGTAATTTTATTGAAAGCTTTAGCTAGTAAATCAAAAGTTTTTATCCAAGAAGATTCAAAAATATATCTCCGTATTTTTTTAATTTCACTTCGCCAAATCCGCTGATTTTTGACATTTCTTGCAGATTTTTCGGCATGGTTTTGATGATCTCTAGAAGCGTTTTGTCGTGTAAAATCACGTATGGCGGGACTTTTTGGGCGATCGCAATTTCCATTCTTTTTGCTTTTAGTTTTGCGAATAAATCTTGCTCGACGTTTCCCGAAAGTTGCAGCGCGACTTTGCTTTTTGACTCTTTTTTATCCTTCACTTTTGTAGTAATTTTTCGCATTTGTAGCGATGGTTTTTGCTGTAAGAATTTTCTTCCCACTTCTGTTATTTGAAGTCCGCCGTGTCCAACTACGTCTACTTTTAATAAATTCATTGCAACTAATTGGCGAAAAATTCCATTCCACTCAATTTTAGAAAATTCTTTGCCAATTCCAAAAACAGAAAGTTGATTGTGACGGAAATTTTTGATTCGTTGATCTTCCATTCCAACTAAAACATCAACTAAATATCCGACACCAAATCGCTGCTCAGTTCGCAAAACACATGAAATTGCTTTTTGCGCGGCGATGCTGCCATCAAAGGCTGGAGGCGGATTCAAACAATTGTCGCAATTGCCACATGGTTGGGATTTATCGCCAAAATATTCGAGCAAAATTTGGCGGCGACAACTTGAAGCTTCGCATAAACCGAGCAGCGCATTTAATTTTTGGCGCTCGATTCTTTTTTGATTTTCTGGCGCGTTTGATTCTTCAACAAAATTGCGCTGCACTGCAATATCATTTAATCCAAAACACATCCAAGCACTGGCGGGAAGGCCGTCGCGCCCTGCTCTTCCGGTTTCCTGATAATAGGATTCGATCGATTTTGGTAAATTTAAATGTGCAACAAATCTCACATCCGGTTTATCGATTCCCATGCCAAAGGCGATTGTCGCAACCATGATTACTCCATCTTGTAACAGAAATTTTTCGAGATTTTTTTGGCGGATTTTTGAATCCATTCCTGCATGATATGGGAAAACTTTGAAGCCCTCTCCACGCAATTCATCAGCGGCGTCTTCAACATTTTTGCGCGACAGACAATAAACAATTCCACTGTCATTTTTGTGATTTTCATTGATGAAATCGACGAGCTGTTTTTTAGAATTTTTGCGATCTTTAATTTCATAAAAAATATTGGGACGATCGAAACCAGCGCGGAAAATTTTGTCATTTTGCAAACCAAGCTTTTCGAGAATATCTTTTTGCGTTGGACCATCTGCGGTTGCAGTTAACGCGATTCGCGGCACATCTTTAAAAACTTTTTCGAGAATATTTAGCTGGGTATAAACCTGACGAAAATCATGTCCCCATTGCGAAACACAATGCGCTTCATCAATGGCGAAAAGTGAAATTTTTATGTCGCATAAAAGCTCTAAGAATTCTGGCATCAATAAGCGTTCCGGCGAAACATAAAGCAAATCGAGCTCGTTATTTTTTAGACGATTTTTCACCGCAAAAACTTCCGCTTGTCCCATGCTAGAATTTATTGCTTCCGCTTTAACTCCCGCTTGTTTCAAAGTTTCAACTTGGTCTTGCATCAAGGCAATCAAAGGCGAGATCACGATTCCAACTCCATCCAAACAAAGTGCCGGAATTTGATAACAAAGAGATTTTCCTCCTCCAGTTGGCATTAAAACGAAGCAACTTTTTCCTTCAATTACATGATCAATAATTTCGCGCTGATTTCCGCGGAATTCATCGTAACCAAAAATATTTTTGAGAATTTTTTGTGGTAAAATTTTCATTTAATTATTTTAAAAAAATATATTCTACAAAAGCAGATCGTCGCCAATCGCAATAAATTTTGAAGCAGAGCCGATTAGAGATTCTGCCGTAAGACCGGCAACGCCATAAACTTCAACTTCCTTGCCAAGATTTTTTCTAACTTTTTGTACCAGCAAATCAAAATCACCATCGCCGGAAAGTAAAATTACCACATCGGATTCCGCAGCATATTCCATCACATCAAGAGTGATACCAACATCCCAATCACCTTTCGCTGAACCGTCACTTCTTTGAATAAATGGCTTTAATTTTATTTCAAAACCAATGCCGCGCAAAATATTTTGAAACTGCTTTTGTTTTTCATCGGGACGCGCAATCGCGTAGGCAAAAGCTTTTACTACTTTACGATTTTTTGTCGCTTGTGCCCAAAATTTATTATAGTCGAAATTCCTTTGATAGCGCTGCTTGGTGGTGTAATAAATATTTTGAACATCGAGAAAAATTGTAACGCTTTGCATGGAAAATATGAATTAATTTAAATCGAAAATAACTTATTTGCGGCTTTAAAAATAAACAGCTCTCAAAATAAATTCGCCCTTTCAAGATCAATTTTTTTTCAAAATCAAAACTCATAAAATGAATCAAGCAACCCCACCAAGCTGCGTCAAATGCGGCTGCGAATATGTTGATGAAGCAAGCGATATGTATGTTTGTCCAGAATGCTCACATGAGTGGCCAACTAAATTTATCGAAAAAAATGATGAAGAAGAGCAAGATTATGTGATCAAAGATGCCAATGGCGTAGTGCTAAATGATGGCGACACCATCGCCGTAATTAAGGATTTAAAAGTGAAAGGCTCATCTGCGGTGGTGAAGGTTGGAGTGAAAATAAAAAATATCCGCTTAGTTGGTGGCGATCACGATATCGATTGCAAAATCCCAGGAATTGGCGAGATGAAATTGAAGTCAGAATTTGTAAAGAAGGTCTAAATTTTTATGAAAAAATTACGCGCTTTGATTGTTGGAGAATGCCCTCAACTGCTGATGGCAATGCCGTCTTTACTACATCGATCTGGTTTTGATATTGATGTAATTTCTGTCAATCCACTGTTGAAGAAAAGTCGTTTTGTTACAAATTTTGAAGCAGCTTCGAATCATCAAGATATGCTAGATCGACTCGCTGCCAAAGATGCTTCCACCTATGATTTTATTATCCCCTGCGATGATTTTATGTTAAAAAACATTTTAGATTCCAATCTCACTTCAGCTGAAAAATTAAAATTACTACCCGTTCAAAATGAAAAAAATTTTGAACATCTTTTTTCTAAAATCGGACTTTCCAAAGTTCTCGCGCAAGAAAATGTTACAACGCCAGAATTTACAAGCGCTTGTGGCTATGAAGATATTGAAAAAGCAGCGCAAAAATTGGCTATCCTTTGATGATAAAAATAGATTCTTCAAATGGTGGAAGAGGTACATTTGAATGTGAAAATTTAGCCGATCTTAAAAACATCAACCCACAAGTTTTTGATTCAGCGGTTTTAATTCAGAAAAAAATTATTGGCCAAGAGCTTGATTTATCAGGCTTTTACCACGATGGAAAATTGATTTTTTTTACTTACTCGGAAATAAAAAAAGTTAGTGAAAATAAATTCGGACCATCGGTGGTTCGACTATATCACCAACTTGGCGCTATCGATAAAAAAATATTTTTAGAAATGGAGCAATTGGGACAAGCCCTTGGTGCTGATGGCTTTGTAACAATTTCCTGCATGGAATCGAGTGAAGATAAAAAGAGATATTTTATCGAAGCGGATATGCGACCAAATTCCTGGGTTCAATTTGGTAAATTTTTTGGCGATGATCCGGCGAAGAGAATTTCAAAATGGTTTTTGCATCAAGAAACGCCGCAATATCCAAGCGCGATTAACAAAAAATATCCGACGCAATTATTGATGCCTTATTTTTATCGAATGTTGCCTACGGAGATTTTATTGAATCGTTACAATGTTTGGAAATTCCTGCCAATAGAAGACTACAAACTAGTATTTCACCTTCTCTACACAAAGAGCGCCATTTTCCTAAAAATGATAAAATATATTCCAACAAAACTTTGTCGCATGATCGTTAGAAACAAAGAACATCGCATTAAAATCAGAACAAAATTTAAAGAAATTTTGCAATTTTTTATAAACAAACTCTACTTTTTTAAAAAAGCCGTTTAGGACTGAATCTATCGTGCAACCAAATCTTCCAAAATATGCCAGATATTACAAAACTTGCCAATGGCTTTAGAATTTTCAAAGCCACAACTTTTCCAAAGCAAAAGGAAATTATTTCACATTTTTTAGAACAAGGACAAAAGCCTACAACGCTAGTGATTTCATGCTGCGACATAAAATTGTCTCCTGCAGAAATTTTTGCTACTAACCCCGGCGAACTTTATGTAATCAATAATATTGGTGGCATGATTCCGAAATATGGCACTGCCGGAATTCACGGGATTTTATCAGCGCTAGAATATGCGGTAACAACTCTTGAGGTGCAAAATATCGTGGTGCTTGGTCACTCAAAATGTGATGGCATAAAAATGATGATGTCGGATAAATTCACCTCGACTAACGGACTTTCCGAATCAATGAAAACTTGGCTTTCTGTTGCAAGCGAAGCACGCGATGCGGTTAAAAAACAAATGGCGGATAAAAGTGAAGATGAACAACAAGCTTCTTGCGAACATGAATCTGTAATTATTTCGCTACGAAATTTGATGACTTATCCTTATATTTCAAAACGTCTGGATCAGAATAAATTGAATATTTTTGGCTGGCACTTTGATACCGAAACCGGTGAGATGACTGGCTTCAACGCTGATACCGCTTTCTTTGATCCGATATCGTAATAAATAATTTAAAAGATGGACCCCATCATGCGACAGGGTGACAAATTGTGGAAAAATTCTCCTATATTTGTCACCCCCTTGCCCGACGGGGTCCATCTTTTTAGTTTTATTCGTGAGCAAATAATCACCCCCCAAACAAATTTCTGCATTTTTAAAAAAGCCATCTAGAGTCCCCGCCTTCCCCCATCTAACAAAAAAATCTTACTGTGATCAGAGCAAAAGACTTGGCGATTTCATTTTCTGGCCGAGACGTTTTTACCGACGGAAATTTCATAATTAATCGTGGCGACAAAGTTGGACTTATTGGTCGTAACGGTAGCGGCAAATCAACTTTTTTGAAATTAATTTTAAAAAAAATCGAACCGGATTCTGGCGAAGTTGAAATCCCTAAAAGCTATAAAATCGGGCATTTAGAGCAGCATATTCATTTTACTCACGCCACAGTTTTAGAAGAAATTTGTTCCGTCCTTTCCGAAGAGCGTGAGCATGAAGGTTGGAAAGGTGAAAATATTTTATACGGCTTGGGCTTTACTTATGACGATCTCTACAAAGATCCAAAAAACTTTTCCGGCGGCTATCAGGTTAAATTAAACTTAGCCAAATTGCTTTTAGTTGAGCCTCAAATGTTGCTCTTAGATGAACCAACCAACTATCTCGACATCCACTCAATCCGCTGGCTCAAAGAGTTTTTGCAGGAATGGGAGGGTGAATTGATTTTAGTTACGCATGATCGTGGTTTCATGGATAGCGTCATAACTCACACTCTCGTAATTCACCGCAACGCTTTCAAAAAAATTCCCGGAAACACTGTCGGTGTACGCGAAAAAATTGCGCTTGAAGAAGAAATTTACGAAAAAACTCGCGTTAATGAAGATAAGCAAAGACAAAAAACTCAGGAATGGATCGATCGCTTCGGAGCCAAAGCCAGCATGGCGAAACGCGCGCAATCACGCGTGAAAATGTTGGATAAGCAAGATGTGAAAGAGAAGCTTGAGCACGTCGCAACGCTAGATTTTAAGTTCAATCACAAGGAATATGTCAGCAAAGAAAATATGATCGAAGCAACCGATGTCGCTTTTGGTTATACTCACGATCACATGCTGATTAAGCATCTTTCTTTCAACGTTGCTGATGGCGATAAAATCTGCATCATCGGGAAAAACGGTAAAGGTAAATCAACTTTGTTAAAGCTTATAACTGGCGATATCAAGCCAGCTCAAGGCAGCGTGAAAGTTAATGGAAAAGTTGAAATTGGATATTTCGGTCAGATGAATATTGATCGTCTTGATAAAAATTCTTCGGTCTTTGAGGAGTTACAAAAAGTTGATGAAAAACTTCCAATAAGCAGAGTACGTCAGGTTTGCAGCAACATGATGTTTAACTCTGATCTCGCCAGCAAAAAAATTGGCGTGCTTTCTGGCGGAGAAAAAAGTCGCGTTACTTTAGGAAAAATTTTGCTTAAAGGCGTGAATTTATTATTGCTTGATGAGCCGACAAATCACTTGGATATGGAATCTTGCGAATCACTGATGGAAGCCATTCGCAACTTTCCTGGCGCAGTTATTATGGTTACGCATGATGAATATTTCCTGCAGGAAATCGCTAATCGTCTGATCATTTTTGATGATAATCGTACCTTCACTTTTGATGATTCTTATGAGTTTTTCTTGAAGAGAGTCGGCTGGAAAGATCATTAAAAAAGCCTCGATCTATTATGGGGCTGTTGCAAATCAAAAGTTTCTAAGAAGTTTTTATTTGCAATGACCCCATTATCCTCCCTCAAGGGGAGGATAATAAACCGAGTGTGACTTCAATTACTCAAAAAGTTTTTTATATTTCCCATATCCCGCGCTTTCCAAATCTGCCTTTGGAATGAATTTCAACGCCGCAGAATTCATACAATAACGCTGTCCTCCAGCTTCTTTTGGTCCATCATTAAACACATGACCCAAATGCGAATCAGCAGTTTTTGAACGCACTTCAACTCTTGGCGTACTCATTAAATGATCGGTTTTTATCGTAATATTTTTTCCATCAATTGGCTTGGTGAAGCTAGGCCAGCCGGTGCCGGAATCATATTTATCCTTTGAAGAAAAAAGCACTTCACCAGAAACCACATCAACATAAATTCCGTCGCGGTGATTATCCCAATATTCATTATTAAAAGGCTGCTCAGTGCCATTATTCTGCGTTACATGTTTTTGCATTTCATTTAGATGAGAAATTTTTTTATCCATATTTTTTGCTAGCGCATTAGTTGAAAAGGAAATTAAAAAAGTCAGAAATACCAGTTTTTTCATATAAAATTAAAAATGATTAAAGAGCAATTCACACAAAATAAAGCCGGATGGAAAAGATCTTTTTTAGAAGGATTTTCGCAAGATGAAAATGGTGACGCCTTGCCGTGGATGACTTATCCGGTGATCGAATTTTTACAAAAAACTCTGCAACCTCATCACGAAATTTTTGAATTTGGTTGTGGTGCTTCGACTTTATTCTTCGCAAAAAAAGTAAAAAAAGTAACGAGTTTGGAAACAAATAAAAACTGGCTTGAATTAATTAAGCAAAAATTACCGAGCAAAAATGTTGAAATAATTTTGATGAAAGACGGCTTAACCAATGACCTCTACCAAAATTTTGCTAAAGATTCTGGACAGAAATTCGACTTCATCATCATCGATTCATTAAAAAGATTTGAATGCGCTAAAAATTCAATCACCGCTTTAAAACCAGGTGGAGTAATAATCCTCGATGATTCTGAGCGAAAAAATTATCAGAAAATTTTTGATTTTTTAGCGGCGCAAAATTTTGTAGCAGAAGATTTTATCGGCATCGAACCCGGTAGATTGCGGATTAAAAAAACAACGATTTTTGTTAATTTTGAGAAAAATTGAAAATGGTCATTTGGTCAATGATAGAGAGGCTTTCGAGAGAATTTAAAAAGATTGTCTTAGCCTGAGACAATCTTTTTTAAGAACTAAACCACCACTAAATTATCGATGTGCACCAACTCTTTTTTGGCAGATTTTCCTAAGATTTTTTTTACTTCAGCTGATTTTTTTTCTAGGATTTTTTTCACGTCAGAAATTTCGTAATTGCTGATTCCGCTGGCAATATGATTACCTTTTTCATCGCGAATAAAAATAGCGTCGCCTTGCTTAAATTGACCTTTCGCAGCGATTACACCAATCGGCAAAAGAGAGATTTTTTTGGCGCGTAAAGCTTCAACGGCGCAAGAATTTATCACCACCTCACCTTTCACATTTAAAAAACCTGCGATCCAATTTTTACGTTGTGTGCTTGGTTTTTTCTTTGAGTAAAAAATGCTGAAATTTTGTTTTCCTTCAATCAATTTTTTTAGTGCGTGATCTGAAGTTCCGTTGGTAATTATCGCGTCACAACCAGAATTTTTTAGCATTTTTGCCGCCATGATTTTAGTAATCATTCCTCCGGTTCCAACATCAGATCCAGCCGCGCCGGCCATAGCTTCAACCTCTTTTGTAATTTCAAAAATCTCGTTGATTAATTTAGCGTTTTTATTGTTTTTTGGATTGGCGTCATAAAGCCCATCAATGTCAGAAAATAAAATCATAAAATCAGCATCGATCATTTGCGCAACGCGTGCCGCAAGTCGATCATTATCGCCGATTTTAATTTCATCAACTGCCACAGAATCATTTTCATTAATGATTGGAACCACACCATTTTTTAGCAAAGTCTCAATGGTATTTTTACAATTGAGATAACGATCTCGTGAATTGCAATCAGCAGCGGTGAGTAAAATTTGTGCGACGTTAATGTTTAATTTTTTAAAAAAATCACGATAGAAGCCCATCAATTGAATCTGCCCTACAGCGGCCGCAGCTTGTTTTTCTTGCAGAGATAATTTTTGATTTTGTGAGGAAATGAATTCACGACCAAGAGCAATTGCACCAGAAGTAACGATGGTAATTTGGAAATTTTTTTCTATCAAATCGACAATGTTGGAAGCTAAATTTTTTAACCATTTTTCGCGCAATTTTCCTTCGGACACCAATAATGCCGAACCGATTTTTATGACTAATTTTTTTCTGTTCGAGAAATCAATTTTCATTTTAAACCACGCCCATCCCTTGCCTTTTCTACTTCGGCGCGATAAGTGATATTTTCTAGTAATGGCAATGGATAATTATCGAAAGTGCCGTTGCCCTTCATGATGTAAATTCCCACCGAACGATTAAATTGATTTGAATCACCATCTTTAGTGAGGATGTCAGGAAAATCTTCGCCGATTGATCGGATTTCAATTAATTTTTCAGCGACACCATTTTTGAGCAGATAATTTTTTACAATTTGGGTGCGATCAAATGCCAATGTTTCGTTGTAAAGCTCTTGACCCAAGCGATCAGCATTTCCAACCAATAGCAAACGATAATTTCCACTAAGTTCTTTTAGATGTTTTAATAATGCGACGAGATCCTTATTGCCTTTTTCGTTGAGTTTGAAAATTGCGAGATCAAATAAAATTTCAAAGTGCTCAAATTCTAGCTCTTTAATTTCAACTTTCGGTGTTTTGTCTTTTCCAAAATCATCAATATAATTTTCAATTTCACCCAGCAATTTGCTGAAGCGCACGCGGCATTGCGCCAATTCATCGGCACGGAAAATTTCCTTTGATTCACGAGCAATCCAACAATCGTAAAGATAGGCTAAATGCGCAGTTTGGATCGGGAGATAAAATTTTATTTTAGGAGTATTTAAAACATCTTCGAGACGCTTTTGCATCAAAATCATTTCTGCCATTTGTACAGAATCAGCTTTCCATTTGAGCGGATTCTCTGGCGCCTGTCCTTTTCCTAGAGAAACTTCCTTACCTTTTTTAGCAAAATAATCAGCATTCTTTTCGTCTTTTACCGAGATTAATTTCCGTGAGAAAGTTAAATATTCTAAAGCGAGATAAGAATCGTAAGTGTTTTTACTGCGTAGCATCGGCTCTTGTCCTGACAAGATACTCATGGATGAAGGAGCAAAAGCACAACCCTGCAAAAGTAGAATTACAACTAGTGATGAGAAAAATTTTTTAAAATTCATGAAGAGATTTAGTCGTAAGTCGTAAGTCGATTCAAACTCAGTTTGACTTACGACTTACCGACTAACTTTTACGAATTCATTGATTTAAAGAACTCTTCATTGGTCTTAGTATGTTCAATTTTTTGAAGCAAGAATTCCATCGCTTCAGTTGAGCTCATTTGATTTACGATTCTTCTTAGCATCCAAACTTTTGAAAGCACAGCCCGATCAACCAAAAGCTCTTCTTTTCTGGTTCCTGATTTGGTGATGTCGATTGCTGGGAAAATTCTTTTGTCAGAAATTTTGCGATCGAGAACGATTTCTGAGTTGCCAGTTCCTTTGAATTCTTCAAAGATAACTTCATCCATTCTTGATCCAGTATCAACCAAAGCAGTTGAGATGATTGTAAGTGAGCCACCTTCTTCGATATTTCTTGCAGCACCGAAAAATCTTTTTGGTCTTTGCAAGGCATTGGAATCCACGCCACCAGTTAAAACTTTTCCTGATGAAGGAATTACGGTGTTGTATGCGCGGGCCAAGCGAGTGATTGAGTCGAGTAAAATCACCACATCTTTTTTAGACTCCACTAAGCGACGAGCTTTTTCGATTACCATTTCAGCAAGCTGTACGTGACGAGTAGCTGGCTCATCGAAAGTAGAACTAACTACTTCGCCTTTAATGGTGCGCAACATGTCGGTAACTTCTTCCGGACGTTCGTCGATCAATAAAACCAACAATATAACTTCAGGATGATTTGAGGTGATAGCGTGAGCAATATTTTGCATCAAAGAAGTTTTGCCGGTACGCGGAGGAGCTACAATCAAGGCGCGCTGACCTTTTCCGAGCGGCGCAACCATATCGATGATACGGGTACTGACGTCATTATTTAGCGGTCTTTCCTCTTCAAGATTGAATTTTTTTTGTGGATAAAGCGGAGTTAAATCATCAAATAAAACGCGATTTCTGATTTTTTCTGGAGCGTCGTGATTCACTTCATTAACTCGCAACAAAGCGAAATATCTTTCACCTTTTTTTGGCGCACGAATTTGACCTTTCACGGTATCTCCAGTTCTAAGTGCAAATCTTTTGATTTGACTTGGAGAAACATAAATATCGTCGGAACCTGGGAAATAGTTGGTTTCAGGAGCTCTTAAAAAACCGAAGCCATCTTCTAAAACTTCCAAAACACCTTCGCCAATAATCACATTATCATGACTTTGGTCAGAGAAACTTTTTAAAATATGGTAGATAATATCTTGGCGGCCGAAATCGCCGATATTTTCTAAATTATATTCCTTGGCGATTTCGATCAGTTTTTCTGCTGATTTGGTTTTAAGATCTTTTAATTTTAATTCTGGATTTGTTTTGTTGGGCACAACTGGCGGACGAACTAAGCGTGAACTGTCTTCATCCTCATCATCAGCAACAACTGCTGCAACTGGCGCTGGAGTTGAGGTTACAGCTGGAGCGGCACTAAATTGTTGGCTTCCGGAGTAACTTTGGCTTGAACTGCCGCGACTTAATAAACTTCCAGTATGAATTCGCGGAGCATCGTAACGCCCTCCCCCATATTGTTGAGTTTGACCTTGAGTTTGAGCTGGAGCAGCTTCTTGAATATAATTACCTTCACCAGCATGATCTTGTTTGGGAGCTTCTGGAGCTTGATTTTGACCTTGAGAAGCTGGAGCGTTATTATAGCGCAGAGTAAGTTTTGAGGACATGAAAATTTAGTAGTTGATTAGATTTAGTTTTGAAAAAGGAGGATGGTTTAAAAGAGAATAGTTTTGCTACAAAAGATCTATGAAACTGCCCTAGACATGAAGGGAGAAAGAAATGAGGTTGAGCTTTCTAGAAATCAGTTTTCCTCGAGTCAAGAAAATTATCCAAAGAAGAAATGTTTTAAATATTGCAGCGCTTCAACGCCAAGTAAAACAGCAGTAATTGAAATTGCGATTCCCATCATTCCAACAAACATTCCAACGATAATTACTAATCCATCTTTTCCGAGCAGACCAAAGGAAATAATTAAAACTCCAAGACCCGGAATAAAATTTGAAAGTGGTAAAGGCAATAAAACGAAGAAGGAAAAAAGTAGCGTAAAAATTCCGATTATACGCTCTGCAGTTTGATTAATCATGAAGCTCCAACGCGGTCTTAAGAAGCGCTCAACCTTACGAATGTAAGGAACAGATTTTTTCACTAACATCGCCAAGATTGATCTTTTTACCGACATGTCGGAAAATTTTTTTGGCAATTTTGGTGAAGCATAGCCGGCAATCATTTGCAGCGAAAAAATCATCAATGGAATTGAAATAATGCCAGGAATGGGCGGCGGCATTGGAATGATGACACCAAAAGCAAAAACCATCATCGCCAAACCAAAGCCTACGGATTCCATGGCCTCGACTAAATCGCGCACGGGAATGCGATCGGCAGATGAGTTGCTTACTACATCTTCGATTACTTGTGTTGTTATGATTTTTTGTTGATCCACTAGAAGTTAATCGTAAGTCGTAAGGGCGCCTCTAAAAATTAGGATTTTTCGAGGAATTTTGAGTTTTAACAAATTTGTGAGAAGGTAATTGTATTAGATATACGTGCTCTCGAGCAAATTTGTTAAAACTCAAAATTACCGGAAAAGACAATTTTTAGAGATGCCAGTAAGTTGATAGTCGTAAGTCAGGTTAGTATGAATACGACTCTCAACTATGAACTATTTTTCTTCAGATTTATTTTGAGAAGTTTCTGATTTTTCTTCTTCCTTCAGGCCCTTCTTCAGACCCTTAATTCCTTTACCGATTTCACCCATTACTTGTGGTAATTTTCCTGCGCCGAAAAGTACAAAAACAATTACTAAAATTAATAATAATTCGCCCATTCCAATTCCCATAAAAACCTCAATTGTTACTTGTTAATTGTTACTTGATCAATTCTATCAACTCGCCCCACTCACGAACAGAGAGACCACTTTCTTCCTGAGAAATTTTTTCGCCTTTTATCATTTTGCGAATGGCATTTAGTGCCGGACCAGAAAGATTTTTTCCGGTTTTTTGATTTTTCATGAAAGCCTCATGACAATGCGGAACCCACTTTTTAACTAGATCCAACATCGCTTCGGCATAAACACGAATTTCATATTGGGCATGAGAATCAGCGCGCAAATTTAAGAAATGCAAAAGATTATGCATGTCGATTTTCCAATACCATTGCGTGTAGCAATTAAGTGGCAAATTCATGCGCGCAAGTTCGCGAGCCAAACCATCTTTTTGCTCATCAATTGGATTGCCGGCAACATCTTGATTAATCATTTCAAGATAATGCTGGTAAGACTTTACAGCATCTTCCTTCAAAATTTTAAGCACCTGTTTTTGCTCTTCAGCATTTAAAACTTTAGTTTCATCGCGACCTTGATGATTCACTTTCGATTGTGCCGCCAAATGCTCAGGACGTGGAATGTAAAACTCATCTTCCATGATTGAATAGCGCGCAGAATATTCATTCACTGAAGCGGTGCGATGGCGAATCCATTGACGCGCTACAAAAATTGGCAATTTGATGTGGAATTTAATTTCGCACATTTCAAAAGGAGTGGTGTGGCGATGAGCCAATAAATAATTAATTAAAGCTCGGTCTGCATTAACTTTTTTGGTACCAGCTCCATAAGAAACACGAGCCGCCTGCACTACAGAATCATCGTTTCCCATATAATCGACCACCCGCACGAAACCGTGATCGAGAACTTGAAAAGGTTGGTATAAAACTTTTTCTAAATCAGGAGCAACCGGTCTCAAAGTTTGATTTGATTGGGTGCACAATTGATCGATCTCTGCAAGCTGTTCTTTTGTTAGAGCCATTGTTTTAAAAAAATTTGTGAGGAAAGTTGGAAGAAAAATTAATTAGCAATTAAGAATTAGCAATTAGCAATTCATGACAATTTCAATCATTAAATCACAATTAAAATCTCTGCCAAAAACTAGTGGAGTTTATCAATTTTTTGATGCGAAAGATAATTTGCTTTATGTTGGTAAGGCAAAAAATCTGCAAAAAAGAGTTACTAGTTACACTAAAGAAACTGGGCTTTCTGCGCGCATTTCACGCATGGTTTTTTTGACGCAAAAACTCGAAACCATTCAAACTACCAGCGAAGTTGAAGCACTTTTGCTGGAACATAATCTCATCAAAAAATTTCAGCCAAAATTTAATATTTTGCTGCGCGACGATAAAACTTTTGCGCAGATTTTAATCACTGATCACAAGTTTCCGCAAATCGTCAAATATCGCGGAGAGAAGACCAACAAAGGAAAATATTTTGGTCCATTTGCTTCCGCGCATGATGTTAATCACACCATCGATATTTTACGCAAAAGTTTTTTGCTGCGAAATTGTTCTGATGCCGAATTTAAATCACGCCAAAAACCTTGTTTGGAATATCAAATTAAAAAATGTTCGGCGCCTTGTGTTGGCTTGATCTCGCAAGAAGAATATAAAATTTCTATTGACGAGGTGACGGATTTTTTAAACGGAAAATCGCGCCAGGTGCAAAAAAATCTTGTCGCTCGAATGAATAAATTTAGCGAAAATTTTGAATATGAAAAAGCCGCTTTGCTACGCGATCAAATTAAAGCTCTTACTTCGATTTTAACTAAGCAAAATATCAATGTTGATGAGCTGAAAGATTTTGATGCCATCAGTATTGTAGACAGCAATGACAAGATCTGTGTCTATGTCGCATTCTTTCGCGGCGGTCAAAATTTTGGGGCTCGACCTTATTTTTTTGCCAATCCTGATTTTTTAGAAAATGAAAAAAATATCGCTGAATTCCTTAGCGAATTTTTGGGACAATTTTATCTTTCACAAACTCCGCCAAGTTTGGTTTTATTAAATTGTGAGTTAGTCGAAAAAAAATTAATGGTAGAATTTTTGACAAAAATTTTGGGAAAGAATGTTGAAATAATCACCCCAAAAAAAGGCGCAAAATTTTCGCTGATTAAAGAACAAGAAGAAATCGCTTGCCAAAATCTTGAACGAAAAATTTCGCAACAATCAAATAATAAAGAATTACTTTTGGAGCTGAAAAAAATTTTCAATTTGGAAAAAATTCCGCAACGAATTGAAGTTTACGACAATAGTCATACCGGCGGAACTAACGCGGTTGGAGCCATGATTGCCGCGGGAGAGGACGGTTTTATCAAAAGCGGTTATCGAAAATTTAATATCGGAAAAAATCCTGAAAATAATAAGGATGATACTGCGATGCTGCGCGAAGTTTTAAAAAGACGCTTCGCTAAAACTTTCGATGGTTGGCCGGATTTTATATTGATCGATGGCGGCAAGCCGCAATTTAGTTCGGCTCAAAAAGTTTTTGAGGAAATGAATATTAAAATTCCCTTTGCTTGCATGGCAAAAGGAGAAAATCGTAATGCCGGGGAAGAGAAATTTTTCTATCTGGATCAAATAATTGAACTACCGAAACATGCGCCCGCTATGCATTATCTGCAACGTTTGCGCGATGAAGCTCATCGCTTCGCTATCATGACTCACCGCAAAAAACGCGGTAAGTTAGTTTAGGGCGCCTCGAAAAATCCTAATTTTTAGAAGCGCCCTTTAGTTATTTTTTCTATTTTTTTCTACCAGCTGCTGGTGTAGCTCACTAGCGTCCCGTTAACCACCCTAGAGCAACAAGGTCTGACGATCATCCTCCTCGCAGTTTTTGTAATCAAAGTCTGCGAAGAGTTGATTTATGGGCGTTCTCTCGAAAATATTTACACTCAAAACCTGTAGAATTTCGTAGAGAGATTGGTGAATTTTTAACTCTTTCTTTAGGATGGCAACAAGCAAATAAGTGCAGATTGCTGTCCAGATTTGAACTTTTACACCGTTTTCATTGTAGCTGTAAAAGGTCTTAATTTTTAGGTGTTGTTTGATCCATTTGAAGAAGAGCTCGATTTGCCACCTCTTCTTGTAGAGCTTTGCTATTACTAGCGCCTCGAGAGTTAAGTTATTGGTAATAAAGATGAGATATTTGAATTTTTTCTCGTTCTTTTCTTTAAATTTGTATCTGATTCTTCTCAGCTTTTGTGGGTAAGATTTTTTGGCTTCCTTGGTGATGAAGGAAACGATTTGGTCAGAAATAATGAATTCATTTTCCTTGGCATTTTGATCTAAATTTTCTGCGGTTTTTGCTTGAGTTTTTTTGTTAGAATAAATCCTCCTAAGCTTGATATTGCTGGTTGCTCTGGTGATGAAGAAAGATTTATTGAACTCAATATTGTAGAGTCTTTTGTAATCCAAATAGCCTCGATCCATGATGTAAATACTGCCGGTTTCGAATGGTAAAATATCCAGTATTCTACCGTCATAAACCTTGCCATCAGTGATTACATTGAAGCTCGGAATATTGCCTTTGAGATCAATAAGGCTGTGTAATTTGATTGCTCCAATTCCCGATTTTTCCATGTATTTTGCCCAAGGAGCTAGTGAGAAACAGATGTTGATCACACTAGAATCAAGGGCGTAGATTGATTTATCGAATTCGAGCTCGTCCAATATTTTTTCATCAAAGTAGAGCTCTTTGGCTCTTGTGGTTAATGCATTGGCTAGCTCTTCATAAATTCTGTAATCTCTTACTTCATTGGCTTTGGCGATGGTATTACGAGCAATTTTCTCACACCTAATTCCCATGTGATACAACTTTGCCCTTTGTGAATTGAGCGAAGATTCAATTGCTCGCAGACCTTCTCTGTAAGTCAATTGAGCAAAGATCATGACCAATAGACCCATTGCGAAACGATTTCATAAATTCTCCAACCTTTAAATTACTCACAAATTTTTCGTTATCAGGCTCAAAGCCTTGATTCCGTTGTTCAGAACGCATGTTTCAAATTCACAATCCCAGCAATGAT
>CAMCMF010000034.1 GCA_945875865.1 Rhizobium sp. Q54 | reverse complement strand
CTCTCTTCGTAATTTGAGCGTCTGCGTCGTTAAGCTGCGGTCATTTAAAGCTTCAATGTATAAGAATACATTTCGCTTCAAATGCCTTGCTTGCCTAGCATCCATCTCAAATTACTTCGAGAGTAATACCGCTCTCTCTTCGTAATTTGAGCGTCTGCGTCGTTAAGCTGCGGTCATTTAAAGCTTCAATGTATAAGAATACATTTCGCTTCAAATGCCTTGCTTGCCTAGCATCCATCTCAAATTACTTCGAGAGTAATACCAAAAAATTTAAAATTTATGCGCTCTCCAAATATTGCAAAACTCGTTTCAAAACGTGAAGAAGCCAGAATCGGCGGCGGTCAGAAAAAAATTGATGTTCAGCATCAAAAAGGAAAATTAACCGCACGCGAAAGAATTGAAGTTCTTCTCGATCCCGATTCTTTTGAGGAATATGGTCTTTATGTTGAGCATCGTTGCTCAGATTTTGACATGGAAGATAAAAAACATCCCGGTGATGGCGTCGTTACCGGACAAGGCACCATCAATGGTCGTCTGGTTTTCGTTTATAGCCAAGATTTCACTGTGATGGGTGGATCGCTCGGCGAAGCTCATGCTAAAAAAATCTGCCATATTTTGGACAAGGCGATGCAAGTTGGCGCGCCAGTTATCGGCATGAATGATTCCGGCGGTGCTCGTATTCAAGAAGGCGTGGATTCTCTCGGCGGTTACGGCGAAATTTTCCAACGCAATATTGATGCTAGTGGAGTTGTTCCACAAATTTCTTTGATCATGGGACCATGTGCTGGAGGCGCGGTTTATTCGCCAGCTTTAACCGACTTCACAATCATGGTAGAAAATTCTTCCTACATGTTTGTAACCGGTCCAGAAGTTGTAAAAACCGTCACTCACGAAACCGTTACGCAGGAAGAGTTGGGTGGTGCATCAGTACATGGCTCTAAGTCTGGAGTCGCTCATCTAACTTTCAAAAATGACATTGAAGCTTTATTGCAAACTCGTCGCTTGATAAATTTCTTGCCACTTTCAAATCAAAAACCAACTCCACAAATTCCAACTAATGATGAAGCGGATCGCGTTGATGTTTCGCTAAACACACTAGTTCCGGAAAATCCCAATCAACCTTACGATATGTCTGAGTTGGTTGAGAAAATTTTGGATGAAGGTGATTTTTTCGAAATCCAACCAAATTATGCTAAAAATATCATGATTGGTTTTGGTCGTATGGAAGGTGAAACTGTTGGGATAGTTGCCAATCAACCAATGAATATCGCGGGTTGTTTAGATATTAAATCGAGCGAAAAGGCCGCACGTTTCATCAGATTTTGCGATGCTTTCAACATTCCACTTTTAACTTTCGTTGACGTTCCAGGATTCTTACCCGGCACCGATCAAGAGCATAGTGGCATCATCAGACATGGTGCAAAATTGCTTTATGCTTATGGCGAAGCGACAGTTCCAAAAATCACTGTAATCACAAGAAAAGCTTACGGCGGCGCTTATATCGTGATGAATTCCAAACACTTAAAAGGTGATGTGAATTACGCTTGGGCTAATGCGGAAATCGCAGTAATGGGACCAGAAGGCGCAGTGGAAATTATTTTCCGCGAAGATGCCAAAAATCCCGAATCAAAAGCAAAGCGCGTTGCCGAATATCGCGAAAAATTTGCGTCTCCTTTTGTGGCAGCTTCAAGAGGATTTGTTGACGAAGTAATTCGTCCGCAGAATACTCGCCGCAGAATCTGCGCTTCATTACAAATTTTGAAAAATAAAAAAGTTCAAAAACCTTGGAAGAAGCATGATAATTTACCGCTTTAATTTAATTTAAAATTATACTTATGTTTGAATTTTTAAAAAACCTTTTGAAGGCCTTTGGATTTACTTCTAGTGAAGTTAAGAAGGGGTCAGAAAATGGCCAAGATGAAAATAATTATGATAATGTAAGACGGGATGGAGGGCAGCAACATAATGGACCTAGAGAGGATCTTTATAGTAATATAGATCCTTCTGGTTTACAAGTTGAACAACCTCCTCTAGAAGGGGATGTGTATGCAACATTGGCTGAAACGATGACAGGCCAAGGTCGTCCCGAGACTGATACGGATGTGTATGCAACATTGACTGAAACGATGACCCAAGGTCGCGAGACTAATACCGATGGAGTTTATGAGAAGGCGAAAGATCCTAATAATTTTACCATAAACCAGGACGGTATTATCTTCGAGGTGCCAGCATTCAGAGGGACTGAGGATGATTTTAAGGCTGCTCAGAAAGCTGCTGCTCCACTAGTTGTAGCAATGAAAAAAGAAGGTAGGATGGGCACATTAGGCGATCCGTCTGGCACAGGAAAAAATCTGTCAAACCTTTCTTCTCCCAATAATAAAGGTAACGGGCGCTAAAAGACGTTTTGAGGAATCTTACATTACTGATTTTTTACCTATCCAAAATTTTTCCCAAGTTGGATCTGCTCATTCAAGCTGAAGAAACCGAGCCACAAGTTTGTCATCCCCGCGAAGGCGGGGATCCAGAGAATCTTGATGCAAGCTGGATCCCCGACTTCGCGGGGATGACAAACTAAAAAAATGATGAAGTTGGTTTTTTAATCAGATTGGATTTCACTACCCACAATTCACAATATTAACACATCCATCATAATTAAAAAGCTTCAGCAAGTCGCGATATTTCTGGCTTTGCGCTGTTTGTAATTTTTGATCCTTGTTAAAAATTACCTCAGTATTTTTCCGCGCGATTCGTAGCAAATCGCAATCAAATTCTAGATCGGCAATTTTAAATTCTGGAAAACCGCTTTGTGCAGTGCCAATTAAATCGCCGCTTCCACGCATTTTTAAATCTTCTTCAGCGATAAAAAATCCGTCATTTGATTGACGTAGAATGTTGAGACGATTGCGTCCGTTAGCTCCTAATCTTTTTCCATAAAGCAAAATACAGAAGGATTTTTTATCTGATCTGCCCACTCGTCCACGCAATTGATGAAGTTGTGACAATCCAAAATTTTCAGCATTTTCGATTAAAATAATTGTAGCATCTGGCACATCGATTCCAACTTCAATCACGGTGGTTGAGACCATGATCTTCAAATCCTCATGAGCAAATCGTCGCATTGTTTTTTCCTTATCTTTGTCATTCATTTTTCCATGCAGCAATCCAACATTTTCTGCGCCAAAAATTTTAGTTAATTCACTAAATCTTTTTTTTACTGAAGCTAATTCCATTTCATTTTCTTCATCAATCGCCGGACAAATCCAATAAATTTTTTCACCGCGAGAAACTGCGCGTTGCAAGGATTCATAAACTTCAGAAATTTTTTCTTCCGACATTACTAGCGTAGAAATTTCCTGACGATTTTTTGGTTTTTCATTTAAAATAGAAACATCCATATCGCCATAAAGAGCCATCATCAAGCTGCGCGGAATCGGGGTTGCGCTCATTAAAAGCAAATCAACGTCACTACCTTTTTCAACTAGTTTCAAACGCTGCATTACGCCGAAACGATGCTGTTCATCAATCACGGCGAGACCGAGATTTTGGAATTTTACGTCATCTTCTAAAACCGCATGGGTGGCAATTAAAACATCAATTTTTCCGGCAGATAAATCTTCTAAAATTTTAGCTTTTTGTTTTTTTGTATTTGCTGAAGTTAGTAATTCGATATTTAAATTAAATTTTTCTAAAAAGCTGCGGAAGTAGAGCAGGTGCTGTTTGGCGAGCACTGTAGTTGGCGCGATTACACAAGTTTGTTTTTTTTGTGAGATGGCGTTAAGGCAGGCGGCGATTGCGACAATGGTCTTTCCACTACCAACATCTCCTTGCAAAAGTCGCAGCATTTTTTTGGTGGAAAAAATTTCTGCGGAAATTTCTTTAATAGCGCGGATCTGTGCTGTTGTTGGTTGAAAAGGCAAGTCGCTTAAAAATTTTTCCGCTAAATTTTCTGACGTCGCAATAAACTTTTTATTTTTTCCGCTATTATTTTTTGCGATCAAAGTGGCGATTTGCCAGGCTAGAAGCTCATCATAAGCCAGACGTTGACGCGCTAAAAAATTATCTTTTTCTGAGGTGTTTTGTAGGTAATGTAAATTTCTTAAAGCGATAAAGAAGCTTGACCAGCCTTGTTGCTTCACTAATTGAGCATCAATCCATTCCTCATAATTTTCATCGCTTTTTGCTAAAATTTGCTGAATTTTTTTATTCAGAAATTTTTGCGTAATGCCGGCGCTTAAAGGATAAACCACATTAATTTTTGGTAATTTTTCTATTTCATTTACTGGTAAAATTTCTTGCGGATGTGTGATTTGATTTTCACCAGACATGCGTTGTAAATTGCCTAAAATAGCAAGCTCAGAGCCAATCTTCATCTTGGCAATTTGGCTAGGAAAAATTCTAAAAAATATCAGCGAAATATAGCCGGTGGGATTGTAACAAATTACTTTGAAAGGCTGTTTTGGCGTTGCTGGTTTGACGTGCGATTCAACTTTGGCTTTTATAATTATTAACTCGCCATTTTGCGTTTCGAATAGACGCGGACAGATCGAAATTTTTTCAGCGCGCAGTGGTTTATGCAGCAATAAATCAAAAATTCTTTCGCCGCCAGTTAGTTTGATTAGAAGCTTGGTAATCGCAGGTCCAACGCCCGGTAAATTTGATAAAGGAAGAAATAATTTGTTAATTGCTAATTGCGAATTGCTACTTGATTTCATTCTTCGCCGCGCTGAGCTCGGCGGTTTTCATCGCGTTTTTTTATGCTTTCGCGCTTGTCGTAAAGTTTTTTTCCGCGACCGATTCCTATTATAATTTTAGCGAAACCTTTTTTACTAAAAAAAACTTTTAGCGGAAAGGCGCTGTAACCTTTTCCATTAATTTTGCCGATAATTTTTTCGATTTGTTTGTGATGTAAAAGAAGTTTGCGTGGTCTTGTTGGTGCGTGATTGAAACGGTTGGCGCTTTTATATTCGCTGATGTGAGCATTGAGTAAAAAAATCTCGCCTTTGACCTCGGCAACATAAGCTTCATTGATGGTGGCTTTTGAAGCGCGCAGGGATTTCACCTCGCTTCCAAGCAGCATTATGCCAGCTTCGATTTCCTCTTCGACAGTGTAATTAAAATGGGCTTTGCGGTTTAAAATTTGCATTGAATTTATACCGAAACTGATTCAAGATACCGAGCTCAAAAATAAAGAGTCGGTATATGGGGTTCCCCACAATGTGGGGCGCAGGCCATCCTGCGTAAAAATAAAATCAATATACCCATTCGGCTTCTTGAAGTCGAATTGGTATAGTGCGTTTAATTGTGTCTCCAATTCTTAATTGCTAATTCTTAATTGCTAACTGAACTTGCTGTTGCAATTAAAAAACCCATTCCTACCTTGCCCGCCCCTCAGATTTTAGCTTTGATTGCTAGTCTTTGATCGAACTTCAACTTAAAAAAACTTAATTATGCCTCTTTACGAGACCGTTTTTATTGCCAGACAGGATTTAACTGCTGATGACTTAGACGCCCTAGCTGCAAAGCTTTCCAAGATTGTTACCGATGAAAAAGGCAAGATTGTTTCCAAGGAATATTGGGGACTTAGAACTCTTTCCTACAAGGTAAAAAAGAATTTACGCGGACATTATGTTTTGCTAAATATCGATTCAAAATACGCGGCAGTAGCTGAGCTAAACCGCGTTATGGGATTTAATGAAGATATCATCAGAAATGCTACTTACGCAGTTGAAGAGCATCAAGATGAATCTCCACTATTTGTTTCCGCAACCGCTAAGGACTTCAAGCCTGGCAAAGTTGTAGTGAAAAAAGAACCAAGCAAAATCGACCTGGTTCTTGATCAAGTTCAATTCGATGTATAAAGGAGTAAAATAATGGCTTATCAAAAAAAACCTAATCACAGCAATAACAATCCTGCTCAGCCAGGCGACGAAAACTACATCAAGGTTTCGTTGGTTAATCAAAGTGTCTTCATCAGAAGAAAAAAATCTTGCCCACTTCGCGGCATTTCTCTTGCTGAAATCAATTATAAAAATCTCAGACTTTTGAATAAATTCTTGTCTGAAAGAGGTAAAATTCTGCCTAGCAGAATCACCAATGTTGATATGAAAAAACAAAGAGCTTTGACCAATGCCATCAAGAAGGCTCGTCACTTAGCTTTGATCTCTCCGATCAGAAAAGATCTAACTTCAAATTAGTCTAACAATGAAAATTATCTTAATTTCTGCTCTACCTAGAATCGGAAAAATCGGCGATGTTGTCGAAGTTAAAAATGGCTACGCTAAAAACTTTTTAATTCCGCAAAAAAAAGCCATTTGTTTCACTAGTACAAACTATAAAATCTTCGAAGAAAAGAAGCATGAGTTTGAACAGGAAAATTCTAAAAATCTTGACAGCGCCTCTAAAGCAAAAGCTAAAATTGAAGGCAAGGATATTTTAATTATTCAAAATGCTTCTGATGATGGCAGGCTTTACGGCTCAGTTAATTCAGCTTTGATCGCAACTAAAATCAATGAAATCGCTGGTGAAAAAGCAGTTTCTCGTAATCAAATTTTCTTGAAAAAAGCTATCAAGGAAATCGGTGTTTATGAAGCGACTATTAATCTTCACTCCGAGGTGGTTTGCAATCTTCGATTGATTGTAACTAGAAGTGAATCTGAAGTTGATGCTCTTCTAAAAGCTGTTGCAAAAGTTAATGCTCCTGAAAAGAAATCTGAAGCAAAAGCTGCGATCGCAGAAGAAGTTACTAGCGAAGAAATTCCAGAAGAAGTTCAAAGCGAAAAACCGAAAAGAGCCAAAAAGCAAAAAGCAGAATCTGCTGAATAAGCTGCTAAAAAATTTACGAATAAAAAACCGCTTTCGAATTAAATTTCGGAAGCGGTTTTTTTATGTCAAAATTTTGCAGCACTATCCCAAATAAGTTAAACCAAGATCCGTCATTAGAAATTCGTCTACTTTGCCTAAAGCTTGAAACAATGTTTTTAAATCCGCACTTAAGGGCTGAGTAAGCTTACGTTTTAAAAACATTGTTTCGCCCTTCATTTTCAAGCTTAGGAAAAGTATCTTGAATTTCTAATGACGGATCTGGGTTGAAACCTAAAATTCCTCGAAAAATCCTAATTTTTAGAGGCGCCCTTTCGTCAAGAGCTCTAACTCAAGATGGACCGGCGTCTGCTATGGTGCGACAATTTTTAGAGTCGCTCTTAAGTATCTCGAATCAGTTTGGAGATACTTATCCTGAGAAGGAAAATTTTTAAGAAAAAAGAATCTAATTTTTTATTAAGATTTTTCTTGACCCTCAAGAAGCCTTGATTTTATTGGGCTCGCAGCGCTTAGATCTTTTTAGCTTTTTTTCATTTATGATGTTGACATATAAAAAGCAGAGGCAAATAATGCCCGCCCTTCAATTTATATAAAAAGTCTTTTAAAAGAGATTCTAAATTTTGAAGAAAAAGTTTAAGTAATTGTATGTCTTGGTTCGACTGGATTCCTTTCAGAGCCAAAATCATTTTGTAGTTTTGCAAAAAAGGTAAACATGCTTTAAAAAGAAAAGCCTAAAATTATTTTTAGCGCTTTAATTTTGGAGTTGTTGATTTTTTTGCGACCTCGGTGGTTTGACCTTAGTTACTTTAACAGCTGTTTGAAAATCGTGAATAATTGACAACCAAGAATACCGCAAATTGACAAGTAATCAATTTATGCGAATTCAATAAACAATAAACTCTCAAGAGAGATACTCTTCAAACATGTGCGTTTACTCTGCACATAGTTTTGAAATTAAACAAAATAAGGGCATTTGATGGATGCCTTGGCGTAAAGAGACGATGAAGGACGTGACAGGCTGCGATAAGCCTCGGGTAGCTGCCAATAAGCTTTGATCCGAGGATTTCCGAATGGGGTAACCCGCCTTCTTTTAGAAGGCATCCTTAACTGAATTCATAGGTTAGGGAAGAAAAACCCAGGGAACTGAAATATCTAAGTACCTGGAGGAAAGGACATCAACAGAGACTCCGTTAGTAGTGACGAGCGAACGCGGACCAGGCCAGTCCTGAGCATTTGTTAATTAGAATAACCTGGAAAGGTTAACCATAGAGGGTGATAGTCCCGTATGAATAGTAACAAGTGCTCAGGCTCGAGTAGGGCGGGACACGTGAAATCCTGTCTGAACATGGGTGGACCAGTTCATCCAAGCCTAAGTACTCCTTTACGACCGATAGTGAACAAGTACCGTGAGGGAAAGGTGAAAAGAACCCCGATAAGGGGAGTGAAATAGACACTGAAATCGAATGCCTACAAGCAGTCAGAGCCTCTTTAGGGGGTGATGGCGTACCTTTTGTATAATGGGTCGGCGAGTTAATTTTGTTGTGCAAGCTTAAGTCGTTAGACGAAGGCGTAGCGAAAGCGAGTCCTAACAGGGCGATTTAGTACAGCGAATTAGACCCGAAACTAGATGAGCTAGTCATGGCCAGGTTGAAGGTAAGGTAACACTTACTGGAGGACCGAACTCATTAATGTTGCAAAATTACGAGATGAGCTGTGATTAGGGGTGAAAGACTAAACAAATCTAGATATAGCTGGTTCTCCGCGAAATCTATTTAGGTAGGGCGTTGGATGATTACTGCTGGGGGTAGAGCACTGTCAAGGCTAGGGGGTCCAAAAGACTTACCAAACCTTAACAAACTCCAAATACCAGCAAGTACAGTCCGGCAGGCAGACAGTGGGTGATAAGGTCCATTGTCGAGAGGGAAACAGCCCAGACCGCCGTCTAAGGTCCCTAAATTATCACTAAGTGGGAAAGGAGGTGGAGAGACCAAAACAACCAGGAGGTTGGCTTAGAAGCAGCCATCCTTTAAAGAAAGCGTAATAGCTCACTGGTCTAATTAAGTCTTTCTGCGCCGAAAATGTAACGGGGCTAAAGTGATATACCGAAGACGCGGGCTCACTGCATTGTGCAGATGAGCGGTAGCGGAGCGTTGTGTAAGCCTGTGAAGGTGAACCGTTAGGTTTGCTGGAGGTATCACAAGTGAGAATGCCGACATGAGTAACGATAAAACGAGTGAAAAACTCGTTCGCCGAAAATCCAAGGTTTCCTGCTTAAAGTTAATCTGAGCAGGGTTAGTCGATACCTAAGGCGAGGCTGAAAAGCGTAGTCGATGGAAATTAGGTTAATATTCCTAAACCAGGTGGTGAGTGACGGAGCGTACTTTTCTGTGTTTTCTTAACGGATTGAAAGCGCAGCGAAGTTGCTTCCAGGAAATAGCCCCACTTTAAGATCGTACCAAAACCGACACAGGTGGATGGGTTGAAGATACCAAGGCGCTTGAGAGAACTACACTGAAGGAACTAGGCAAAATGCATCCGTAACTTCGGGAAAAGGATGGCCTGTTGTGGCGCAAGCTGCAATGGGTGGCACAGAAATGGGGGTAGCGACTGTTTACCAAAAACACAGGGCTCTGCTAAATCATTAAGATGAAGTATAGGGTCTGACGCCTGCCCGGTGCTGGAAGGTCAAGTGATGAGGTGAGAGCCTTTGATCGAAGCCCCAGTAAACGGCGGCCGTAACTATGACGGTCCTAAGGTAGCGAAATTCCTTGTCGGGTAAGTTCCGACCCGCACGAATGGCGTAACGACTTCCCCTCTGTCTCCAGTGTAGACTCAGTGAAATTGAATTTGCCGTTAAGATGCGGTATTCCTGCGGTTAGACGGAAAGACCCCGTGCACCTTTACTATAACTTTACACTGAATTCAAAAATGAGATATGTAGGATAGGTGGTAGACTTTGAAGCTTACTCGCTAGGGTAGGTGGAGTCGTCCTTGAAATACCACTTTTCTCCTTTTTGACTTCTAACTAGAGCACCTGAATCGGTGCTTAGGACACTGTATGGTGGGTAGTTTGACTGGGGCGGTCGCCTCCGAAAGAGTAACGGAGGCGCGCAATGGTAGGCTCAGACTGGACGGAAATCAGTTTTAGAGTGTAATGGCAAAAGCCTGCCTGACTGCGAGACCTACAAGTCGAGCAGAGACGAAAGTCGGTCATAGTGATCCGGTGGTTTCTGTATGGAAGGGCCATCGCTCAACGAATAAAAGGTACGCCGGGGATAACAGGCTGATCTTGCCCAAGAGTTCATATCGACGGCAAGGTTTGGCACCTCGATGTCGGCTCATCACATCCTGGGGCTGAAGAAGGTCCCAAGGGTTCGGCTGTTCGCCGATTAAAGTGGTACGTGAGCTGGGTTCAGAACGTCGTGAGACAGTTCGGTCCCTATCTGCCGCAGGTGTTGGAAAATTGAGAGGAGTTGACTTTAGTACGAGAGGACCGAGTTGAACATACCAATGGTGTTCCAGTTGTTCCGCCAGGAGCATCGCTGGGTAGCTAAGTATGGACGAGATAACCGCTGAAAGCATCTAAGTGGGAAGCTTCCCTCAAAACAAATTTTCCCTATTAGGGTCGTGGAAGACTACCACGTTGATAGGCTGGGTGTGTAAGGACAGTAATGTCTTGAGCTAACCAGTACTAATAACCCGATTGGTTTCTTTTCAGGCTATGTGCAGTGTAAACTCATAAGCTTTGAAGAGGAATCTCTCTTAAGAAGAAACACATTGAATTCGCAGGTATTTCTTGGTTGTCAATTTAGAAGTCGATAGTCCGATAGTCGGTAGTCGATAGTCATCCCGTTCTCGGTTTGACTATTGATTATCGACTATCGACTGACGACTTCTATCAATGTCACTTGTTGGCTTGGTGAAGATAGCGGTGTGGAACCACTCGATCACATTCCGAACTCGCAAGTGAAACGCAAGTCGCGCCAATGGTAGTTAATCGTTATGATTAGTGAGAGTAGGTTGTCGCCAAGCCTACAAGTGACATTGCACGAAACGAACAGATTATAAAAACGAAAAAAACCCGCTTAGTTGTGCAAACTAGGCGGGTTTTTTTTGTTATTATTGGTCGATAGTCGGATAGTCGATAGTCATAATTTAAATTTTACTCGACTATCCACTATCCACTATCCACTATCGACTACCTACTAAATTTAAATTAAAAAAATGCAAAATTCGAAGAAAAATTTTCTTACTTGGCTCATCATTTTTGCGGTAGTCATGATCGCTTCCAATATGTTTGGAGGCCAAGATAATATCGCTGGAAGCAAAGTTGCCTTCAGTGATTTTATTAAAAAAGTTGAAGCTGGAGAAGTTGTAAAAGTTGATATTAAGGGCAGCGATTTAAATGGCGTTTTCAAAGATGGTTCAAAATTTTATACCTACCTTCCCCAATATCCTAATCTGGTTGAAAAGCTTCAAGAAAAAGGCGTTGAAATTAATGCAGTACCCTTGGTTAGTAAATCAGATAAAATAATTGCTGGAGTTTTAGGTTGGTTGCCATTTGTAATCATGATTGGCTTGTGGATATTTTTTGCTCGCAGTGCTTCTGGTGGCAAGGGTGGAGCTTTTGGTTTTGGCAGATCGCGTGCTAAACTTTTACAAGAAAGCAAAGGCAAAATTATGTTTGCTGACGTTGCTGGTATTGATGAAGCAAAACAGGAATTAACTGAGATTGTCGATTTTCTTAAAGATCCAAAAAAATATACTGATGTGGGCGCAAAAATTCCGCGTGGTTGTCTATTAATCGGTTCTCCAGGAACCGGTAAAACTCTCTTAGCTCGAGCTATTGCTGGCGAAGCTGGTGTTCCATTTTTTTCAATTTCCGGTTCTGACTTCGTTGAAATGTTTGTCGGCGTAGGCGCTTCGCGTGTTCGTGACATGTTTGAGCAAGCTAAAAAATCTGCGCCCTGCATCGTTTTCATCGATGAAATCGACGCGGTTGGCCGTCATCGTGGCTCTGGAGTTGGTGGTGGAAATGATGAACGCGAACAAACTCTCAACCAATTGCTGGTTGAAATGGACGGATTTTCTGAGAATGAAGGCGTAGTAATTATCGCTGCAACAAATCGTCCTGACGTTTTGGATCAAGCTCTGCTTCGTCCCGGCCGTTTCGATCGTCAAGTCACGGTGCCAAATCCAGATATTCTTGGTCGCGAACAAATTCTTGCGGTGCATCTAAAAAAAGTTGCTGCTGCAGCCGATATCGATCTCAAAACAGTGGCGCGCGGCACTCCAGGATTTTCCGGCGCTGATCTCGCTAATCTGATTAATGAGGGCGCAATAATGGCGGCGCGCTTAAACCAAAAAATGGTGACGATGCAAAATATCGAAGAAGCCAAAGATAAAATCATGATGGGCGTTGAGCGTAAAAGTATGGTGATGCAAAAATCTGAAAAAGAACTCACGGCCTATCACGAAGGTGGACATGCCATCACCGCGCTTAATTGTCCAAATTCTGATCCAATTCACAAGGCTACCATCATTCCGCGCGGCCGCGCTCTTGGGCTTGTAATGCGTTTGCCGGAAGTTGATCGCTTCTCAATTACTCGCGCAAAATTGCTTGAAGATTTAATCGTCGCAATGGGTGGGCGCGCTGCAGAAGAATTAATTTTTGGTTACGAAAAAGTGACTACAGGAGCTTCTTCCGACATCCAACAAGCCACCAACATGGCGCGCAATATGGTCACCAAATGGGGCTTAAGTGACAAAGTTGGAACGATAGATTACAGTGAAGATGATGGCAGCAGATTTTACGCCGCCAACAAACCTTACTCGCAAGAAACTGGAAAAATTATCGACGAAGAAGTTAAGCGCATCGTTTCTGAAGCTTTAGAAAAGGCTAAAAAAATTCTTAGTGAGAAAAAAGCTGATTTAGAAACTTTAGCAAAAGCCTTGTTAGAATATGAAACTCTAAGTGGCGATGAAATCAAAGATTTGCTCGCCGGCAAAGAAATCAGAAAATCTTCGGCAAATACCGCATCATCCGCAAGTGTTGTGGCTAGTGGCTTCATACCAAATGTTAGCGACGCTACCACATCTTAAGTTATTTTTTAAAATGAAGAAATTAGTCACCACTTTTTTTCTTTTGTCCTTTTGCTTTTTTGACGCGCAGGCTCAAATCAACCAGCAGGAGCAACAAAATATTTCTAATATTCAGGATCAAATCGTTCAAAGACAAAATCAAATTGAGAATGAAGAAGTGAAGCAGCGAGACTTGAAGATGGTGGAGAGGGACAGAGAGGGATTGGAAAAAGAAGAGCTCGAAGAGTTTGATGAGTTAGAATCTGAGGTTGGTAAGGTTGTTCAAAATTATCGCCGTATTCAATGTTTTCACATTGATGAAATTATTTTTTCTGCAAATAGTTTGATTCCAAAAAATCGCGAAATTGGTTTTACAAAACCTTACTTAAATCGCTGTTTGAATGTTGAGCAAATCTCGCAACTTGCGCAAGACGTCACGGATTACTTGGTTGCTCAGGGTTACATCACATCAAGAGCGGAGATCCCAACTCAAAGTCTTTACAGCGGATCGCTTAAAGTTAATGTCATCGAATCACATCTCGAAAATATTTTATTTAATGAAGAAAAACTTTCCGACAAAGCGCAAAAATTTACCGCTTTTGGTTTTTTTGATAAAAATGAAATTCTTAATATCAGGCCAATTGAATATGGTTTAGACCAGATAAATCGCCTCTCCTCAAATAATGCCGCGATAAAAATTTTACCAGGAAAGCAAAAAAATGATTCGATAGTTTTGGTAGAAAATATTTCCAAAAATCGCTCACATTTAAATATTTCTTACGACAATAATGGCAATGAGAGAACTGGCGATAGGCGCGAGACCATAAGCTTCGCGCAGGATAATTTATTTTGGCTCAATGACAGTTTTTCACTTTCTCGCAGCGCTAATGACACCGATCAAACTCGCAAAAAAGATGGCGGCACTAATTCCTTAAACGCCAATTTTTCGCTGCCATTTTTCTTGTATAATTTGAGCTTCAATTATTCCAATTCTTCCTATTTTTTTTGGAGCGGCGATGTACAGCGTTTTAAATCAAGTGGCGAAACCTCAAATCGCAGTGTGAATCTTGATCGTCTTTTAATCAAAACCAAAAAAACTAAAATCACTTCCGGAATTTCTTTCACTAGCAGATATAATCGAAATTTTATTAATGATGTGAAGTTGAATTCTTCGAGCAGAAAGGCTTCGATTCTTTCCGCCAATTTTTCGCAAACATTTTTTTTGAATGGAGTGACGATTTTTTACAAGCCAAGTTACAGCAAGGGGATAAATGCTTTAGATGCGCGTCAAGATTCTAACGCAGCAGCGGCTGCATCAGCTCACGGTGAATTTGATATTTTTAAATTTTACGGAAATTATGTGCAGAAATTTTCTTTAGCGCAGCGGCAATTTTCTTACAATCTTTCGCTAGATAGCCAAATCGCCAAACAACATCTTTTTGGTATCGATCAATTTTCCGTCGGTGGTATTTATTCGGTACGCGGTTTTAAAAACGGCACAATTTCCGGCGATTCCGGTTACAATATTCGTAATGAAATTACTTTTGGCCTAGGTCAATTTTTTCCAGCCAGCAAATTGCCGCTACAATATTTTTCCCTGACGCCTTTTTACGATCACGGCTATGTTCAAAACAATGCTGGAGGCAGAAGTGGCAGACTTAGCGGCGGCGGGATGAGAGTTGGTTTTAATTACAAAGATCTAAAAACCGCTTTGATTTTTTCGCGCGCTATTTCTAAGTCCCACATGCTTCAGGATCAGCAGTATCGTGATGATATGGCAATATTTTTTACCGTGGGATCTGCGCTAAGTTTTTAACCCAGATCCGTCATTAGAAATTCAGGATACTTTGGCTAAAGCTTGAAAATGAAGGGCGAAACAATGTTTTTAAAACGTAAGCTTACTCAGCGTAAGTGCGGATTTAAAAACATTGTTTCAGCCGCGCAGTTTCAAGTTTTAGGCAAAGTAGGGGGCTGTTGCAAATCAACTTTTTCAAAAAGCTGAACCCTTGAACCAAGCGGGTTTACCGAGTCAGAAAATGGCAAAAAGTGGGGATTTGCAACAGCCCCAGTAGACGAATTTCTAATGACGGATCTGGGTTTAGCCCAAATCCAAACAAAAAGGGGTCAGACCCCTTTTCGAATTTAATTGAAATTAACAGTCCGATTTATAGTTTTTTTGTTTTCTCCAATCAAAATTTAATTCCATCAGATCATGCAATTTGAAGTCGCAAAACAGGTTTTGCTAAAAGCTATTTCTAGCGTTAATGGCGCCGTTGAAAAAAAGAACACTATTCCCGTTTTACAAAACGTAAAAATCGAAGCCAAAAATGATCGCATCATGCTTTCAGCAACTGACATGGATATTTTAGTTACTTCAGTTTTTGAAGCGGATATGAAAAAAGGCGGCTCTACAACCGTGCCGGCGCAAATGTTTTTCGACATTGTGAGAAAAATTCCCGAAGGCGCGATTTTAATTTCGCAAGAAAGCCCATCAATTTTGCAAATCAAATCCGGCAAATCGAAATATAATTTGCCCTGCATCGACGCTTCCGAATTTCCAAATTTATCGGAAGGTGAATTGGGCGAAGAAATCGAAGTTGAAGCAGATAAATTAGCAAAAATGATCGACAAAACTCGCTTCGCAATTTCTAACGATGAAACGCGCTATTATCTCGGCGGTCTTTATTTGCAGGCGATAAAAAGAGATTCTGGTTTTGAGTTGCGCACCGTTGCAACTGACGGTCACAGACTGGCGCTATCTTTCATGGCGATCAATTTAAAAACTGCTTTTGGCGTCATCATTCCAAAAAAATCTGTCTCTGAAATCAGAAGAATTATCGACGGATCAAAGTCGCTCAAAATCGCGGTTTCGCGCGTCAAAATTAAAATCATCACCGATCAAACCACCATAGTTTCAAAGCTGATTGACGGCGAATTTCCTGATTATGACAGGGTCCTACCAAAAAATAACACTCACATCGCTTTGATTAATAAAAGAAATTTTTTTGATGCGGTTGATCGCGTTTCAACCGTCGCAACTGACAAGCATCGCTCGGTGAAAGTAGTTTTAGAAAATGGCAAAATGAATCTGCAAGTTAGTACCAATGACGGTTCATTTGCTCACGAAGAAATCGACATTAATTATTCCGAAGATCGCATCGAAACTGGTTTCAACTCACGTTATCTTTTGGATGTGATTGGCCAAATCGACAAGGAAGAACTCTTGATGCGCTTTAAAGATGGTAACTCTCCGGCGATTGTTGAAGCGAAAGATATGAATTCAGTTTTTGTAATAATGCCGGTGCGAATCTAGGGATTCGCGGTCGTAAGTCGATAGTCAAATCGAGTTTGAATCGACTATCGACTATCCGACTATCGACTTTTTTTATGTCCCAGATTTCAAAAATAACCCTCACCAATTTTCGCAACTTTTCTGCTAAAAAAATCGATTTTTTTTCTAAGCTAAATCTTTTTGTTGGATCAAACGGGGTTGGAAAAACTAACATTCTTGAAAGTCTTACTTTGCTGGGTCGCAACAATTCTCTGCGTAGCGATAATTTTGATGAGATGATTGCAATTGGTGAAAAAAATTTTGTGATTCGCGCTGAAATTTCTACTCACGAATTTATCGAAAATATCGCGGTTTCATTTGATTTAGAAAAAAAGAAAAAACTTTTTCACATCAATGACGAGCCTTTGAACAGCAGGCGTCAGGATGATGTAAAAAATCATCTAATTAATTTTATTTTTCTAACTCCACAAATTGAGCAGCTTTTTATTTCCGGAAAATCGGAGCGTCGCGACTATCTCGATAAAATTGTTTCCGACATAAATTTAGATCATTCTTCGCGCATCAATGATTACAAAAAACTTTTGCGTGAGCGCTTGTTGATTTTGCAAAAATATCGCAATAACCAATCAGGTGAAAAGTGGCTAGACATCATTGAAAATCAGATTGTTGAGCTGGGCGTAGCAATAGCATCAGCGCGACTTGAAGCCATTGATTTTTTTAATCGGGCGATTGCTTCTTTTGCCTCAAATTTTCCTAAAACTAAGTTGTGCGTCATCGGTGAAATTGAAGAAATTTTGCCACAACAAAGTGCAGTTCAACTAGAAGAATTTTATCGCTCACAATTACTAAAAAATCGTCATCTCGATTGCGAAAGTTTTAAAACAAATTTCGGAATTCATCGCTGCGATTTTGATGCTTTGTTCGTCGATAAAAATATGTCGGCACTTTTTTCATCAACCGGCGAGCAGAAGGCAATCATGATCTCAATCACTTTAGCGCGGGCAAAAATTTCTGCTGCTTACAAAAATCAGCCAACAATTTTAATTTTTGACGAAGTGGTTTCACATTTGGATTCGATGCGCAAAGAGAATCTGTTCGCGGAAATTTCTGCGACGAATTTGCAGTCTTTTTTTAGTGCCACAAATGTCGATTTAATTCCAAAAAAATTCGTAGAGGAGATGCGGATAATTGAGCTGCTTTAAACCCAGATCCGTCATTAGAAATTCGTCTACTTTGCCTAAAACTTGAAACTGCGCGGTTGAAACAATGCTTTTAAATCCGCACTTACGCTGAGTAAGCTTACGTTTTAAAAACATTGTTTCGCCCTTCATTTTCAAGCTTTAGGACATCTCTAAAAATTGTCTTTTCCGGTAATTTTGAGTTTTAACAAATTTGCTCGAGAGCACGTATATCTAATACGCTTACCTTCTCACAAATTTGTTAAAACTCAAAATTCCTCGAAAAATCCTAATTTTTAGAGGTGCCCTTTAGTCAA
>CAMCMF010000033.1 GCA_945875865.1 Rhizobium sp. Q54 | reverse complement strand
AAGAAACCACAAAAAATATCAAATTTATTGCTAAATTAGGTGATAAAAATGAGTTTCCCCCCAACTGAATTTTTTATTCACAAGTTCGGAATTAAAAAATCTCTGGGATCAAAATTTACTTGGGTAAATTTGGATTTTTAGAGGTTGCCCGTATTCGATGAGTAAATAATTGTCTCCGGCAGCTCGGTAAATAGCGCGCGGATTATTATTTCCGACAGAATTTTCTGCGATGGTTTGCACGATGGCATCGCAATATTTTGATTCCGCTTTCTTGAAGAGTAATTTTTTCTGAACTTTGCTGGTCAGGCTAAAATCAACACAGGCCGTCATCCTTGACCCAAAGGGTCGAGGATCTTGCGAGTCATGAGATCCTCGGTGCTTCGCACCAAGGATGACGGAATCTTGGTAACGAATTTCTTCCAAAAATTGAAATTGATTTTGCTTGGCGATCAAAGCTTGTTCGTAAGAAATGCGACGAAATTTTACCGTGTCATTGGCAGAAATTTGACCGATTTTCCACATTTCAGCTTGAATGATTGTCGCTGGGCAGACAAATCCACCAAGGCTTGGGCCGTCGCAATTTAAAATGATTGGCATGTCGCCGGTAAAATTAACGGCGCCAATCGCGTATTCGCAATCGTGAATGTTGGATGGATGTAAACCAGCTTCGCCGCCATCTTTTCTGGCCCATTTTGGTTTTGGTCCGATCAAGCGAATTCCTAAACGATTGGAATTGTGATGAACTTTCCAAGTGGCAGCAAAAAACATTTTAATGTCTTCGTCGGTGAAAAAATCAGGAGCGCCGTGAGGGCCGTAGATCACGGCTATTTCCCATTCCTTGCCGTATTTTGGCTGGTATTTTGTTGGTAAATTGAAGCGTTCTTTTTTCGCTAATTTACTGGGCGTGAAAGGTAAATTGTCGCCGACTTTCAGAACTGATCCATGCAAACCGCCGAAATTTCCGAAGCAAAAAGTTGACTTGCTGCCCAAATAATCTGGCACGTCGAAACCGTTGCGGATCGCCATGTAAGAGCGAAATCCAGAGCCGTCGATGGTTTTTAAGGTGATGATGCTACCGGCCTTGACCTGAATTTTTGAGTAAAAATCAAGTGGTGCGCCGTCAATATTTCCGTGCATTTTGGCGCCGGTGAAAGCAACTACTGCGTCAGAGTGGAAGCGCATTGTCGGGCCAGTCAGAGTTAGCTCCAAACCTGCAGTGCCGTAGTCATTTCCGACAATCGCGTTAGCCATTTGAAAAGCCAAAGCATCCACTGGACCGGATGGCGGAACGCCGATGCTCCAATATTTTGAGCGACCTGGGTAATCTTGAATTGTGGTGTAAAAACCGGGATCCAAAATTTCGATGGTGGCTGATTGCTGAGCAAAATTATTTAGAAATTCGGTGGAAATTTTATTGGCAGCGAAGTCTTTTGAAGCTACGATTTGCTTGAGGTAAGAGAGGTTGGTCACCAATCCAGAAATTTTAAATTCTTCCAAGCATTGACTCATTCTTTCGATTGCTTGTTTGCGGGTTTTACCGTGAACAATAATTTTCCCCAACATTGGATCGTAGTGGCTGGAGATGGTTGATCCTGTTTTTACGCCGAAATCAAATCTGCTCCAAGAATGTTTTGGGAAAGTAACGTTAGTTAAATTGCCAACGCTGGGCACGAAATTGCGGTTGGGATCTTCGGCACACAATCTTACTTCAATCGAGTGGCCTTGTGCGATGTGATGATAATTTTTGATGCTAAACTTTTTGTCGAAAGCGAGGCGGATCATCCATTCAACGATGTCGATGCCCGTTACTTCTTCGGTGACGGGGTGTTCCACTTGCAATCTGGTATTCACTTCAAGGAAATAAAAATCACCGCTAATGCCGTCAGCAATAAATTCTACAGTGCCGGCGGAGCGGTAATTGACGCTGGCGCAGAGAGTTGTGGCTGCAGTAAAAAGTTTTTGACGCATGGCTTCATTGACAAAAACTGACGGGGTTTCTTCGAGAATTTTTTGGAAACGTCTTTGGATTGAGCACTCTCTTTCACCTAGAGCCACAACATTTCCTTCGCCATCACCAAAAACCTGCACCTCAATGTGTCGTGGCTGCGATACGTATTTTTCTAAATAAACGTCATCATTGTTGAAGCAGGATTTGCCAACTTTTTTTGCAGTTAAAAAGTTTTTCTCAACATCAGAAGCATCGCGACAAATTTGCATGCCAATGCCACCGCCACCGCCAGAACATTTTATTAAAACTGGAAAGCCAATTCTTTCTGCTTCGCTCAATGCTTGCTGCGAATTTTCTAAAACATTACTGCCGGAAATGATTGGAACACCATTGCCGCGCGCGATTTCTCTCGCAGTTGTTTTGAGACTGAATTTCTGCATCGCATCGGTGGTGGGGCCGAGAAAAATAATTCCAGCTTTTTCGCAATGGTGAACAAAATCAGAATTTTCACTTAAAAATCCGTAACCGGGAATGATGGCGTGACAGCCAGTTTTTTGTGCCGCCTCAATGATTTTTTCTTGATCCAAATAGCTGGCTAAAGGAGTTGCCGCATCAATCAAAACAGCTTCATCAGCGTGAATTACATGCAAAGCTGCTTCGTCAACTTTTGAATAAATAGCGACAGTTTTAATGCCAAGTTTTTTACAAGTTTTTAGGATGCGACAAGCAATCTCGCCACGATTGGCAATGAGAATTTTCTTTGACATTTGTGAAATAAATTAGCGGTGTTTGAGGAGTTAAGAGTGGGAAGTGAGATAAATCAGGAGCGTCCTTTTGTAGGGAAAAGATTAAAAACCAACAATAAAATTGAGTTAAGAATATTGCCCGCCATTGATGTTTACAATTGAACCAGTGAGAAAATCTGGGGCGTCGAGTGCAGCGTAGAGAGTGGTGTTGACGATTTCAGAAATAGTGCCAGCGCGTTTGACGTGAGTTTGGGCGATTACAGATTTTTGTCTTTCTGGTGGAACTCCTTGCGACATTTGGGAGGTAAAAATTCCGGGATTAATGCCGATCGTAGTAATATTTTTCTCTGCAAAAACTTTGGAGAGGCTGATGACTAAGCCGTTTAATCCGGCCTTAGAAATGCCGTAACCAATGTCGCGACTGCCGACGGATCCGGCGGTTGAGCCGATGATTACTAAGCGCATTTCTTTTCTGTCAGCTGCACATTCTTTACTTAAATCCAAACAAATTTTTGCCACTGCGAGCAAGTTTATTTGCACGGAATTCAATAAATTTTCTGCAGTAAATTCCTCCGATGCGTAATCATCACCAAACTTGCCGACTGTTGAAATTAAAAGATTCTCGGTACTTAAATTATTTTTTAGAAAATCTGATAAAGCTTCGACTTCTTTCGAATTAGAAAAATCTGCGCAAAAATAATTCACATTTTTGTGCTGAGTTTTTTTATTTTTATCGACAGCGATTATTGTTGAGAAACCTCTTTTCTGCAATTCAATAACTATTGCTGAACCTAGAGCGCCTTCTGATCCCAAGATTAAGATATTTTTATTTTTTGTCATCGAAATCAATAATATTTCCTAATTTTTCTTTTTTAGTAACAAGGTAATCATGCAAATGTTTTTCATCGGTAACGAGTGGGATACGCTTCGTCACTTCAATGTTTTGTGATTCTAGCATTTTCTGCTTGGCAGGATTATTGGTAATAAGCTTGATTTTATTTATCCCAAGATCGTTAAGAATTTTTACTGTGGAGTAATAACGGCGATGATCGAATTCGTTATGTAATTTGAAAATAGCATCAACTGGTGAAAGTTTTTGTAGTGATTTTAATTTGCTGGTGAAGCCAAAACCGCGTCCTTCATGGTGGAAATGATAAATGATTAATCCGCCATCTTTGTGAATCATGTCCATCGCTTTTTTCAACTGCCAATGACAATCGCAACGCTGACAGCCAAAAATGTCGCTGGTGTAGCAAGCAGAATTGATACGAAATAAAATCGCTTTTTTGGGATTGATGATATTGCCTTTGTAAATTAGGCCATGTTCAGCCATGACATCGTGATGCGAAGTTTTGTAAGAACCCATCTTAAACTCGCGCCCATCTTCACCCTTGAGTGGCACATCTAAAACTTTATCGAGGATTTGATACTCGTCTAATATCATTGATTGAGTTGGTTATTTACGCGCTCCATAAGGCGGCGCGGATCTCCATCGAAGATAATTTTACCTTTTGTTTCTTTGCCAAATAAGTCAATCAATTGCTGCACCTGTGTAGCAAATTTGCCAGCTCCAGTTAAAACACCGATGACTTTTCCCATGTCAAAAGCAATAGCGAATTCGTTAAGTGTACCCCATCTACCGCTGATAAAAATGGTAGCATCACAGTCAGCAACTGAGGAAACATTGCGATATTTTAAACAGACCGAACGATTTTTTTGATGTTTGTAATCGGTTGGTATTAACACCAGTTCATCGTAGTAGGAAAGTAGCGTGCCAAGTAATTCTTCATGCTCCGATGCTTTTGTAGCAGCAGTGTAGCCGATTGAAATTCCACCCAATGATTTTATTTTTTGCACCGCATCAAAAGGAAGACCTTTGCAAGCGCCTGTAATTATTGAATGACCAGCTTTAAAAATTTCTTCGCCAATGATTTGTGCTGATTGTGTAAGCTGTTCTGATTCTGTAACTGCAGAACCGTAAACTCCGATTTTCATTTTATTTTATGATTAGTGAAAGTAAGGCCATGCGAATGTAAACTCCGTAACTAGCTTGCGCGAAATATTTTGCTTGCGGCAAGTGATCAACCTCTTCTTCAATCTCATTGATGCGAGGTAATGGATGCATAATGGTTAGATTTTTTTTGGCTTTGGTTAGATTTTTTTTGTTGATGCAGAAAATATTTTTTACCTTCTCAAATTCTTTTTTGTCGGTGAAACGTTCTTGTTGAACTCTTGTAACATAAAGAATATCGAGGTCTTTAATTACCGACTCCAAATCTGAAGTTTCAGTAATTTTGCAGCCATGCCGCGTGAAAGATTTTTTCTTTTTGGCATCAAGAGCCAAAGACGGATGAGAGATTAGAGTAAAGTGATTGTTGGGATAGCGACTCATCAGAGTAAGTAGAGAATGCACGGTGCGACTATGTTTTAAATCACCAAGGACGCCAATTGATAAATTGTTTAATTTTTTCTTCTCGCAAAAAATTGTGTAGAGATCAACAAGAGATTGTGTCGGATGTTGATTGGCACCGTCTCCAGCGTTAATTACTGGTACTGTAGCATATTTTGCAATTTCGGCAACTGAGCCAATCTCGTGGTGACGCGCCACAATAACGTCGGCGTAATTACTCAAAATACGACCAGTGTCCGAAAGTGTTTCACCTTTTTTTACCGAAGAAGAATCTCCATATTCAAGCGTAATGACTTGCCCACCAAGACGCAACATTGCTGACTCAAAAGAAAATCTAGTGCGCGTGCTGGGCTCAAAAAACAAAGTGGAGAGAATGGAGCCTTTGCAATCGCCAGCGGCAAAAGTTTTTTTATATCCAGCTTTACGAAATTTTTCAGCGAGGGTAATGAGTTTTTTTATGTCACTCTCTTGGATTTGAGCAGCATCAAGAAGGTGGTTGAAAGAGAGTTTTATCATTTCAAATTTGGTTTTGATGGAAGTTGATTTAATCAAAGTAGAGTCGCCATCATCTAACCCTCACCCTTCCAAGAGAAAGGGTGAGGGGACATTTTAGTCAATTATTTCAAAACTGCATCAAGCGCTTGTTTCGCGCTTTTATTTTTATTCAAGATCAGATCAACAACTTTAGCAGTTTTTGCTTTTGAATCCTTAATACGAGCTCTTGCAGCATTAATTTCTTTTTGGAATGAAGCGTTAGTTTTTTTCATATCCTTAATCATGCGAGTTACTTCTTTTGGAGCTACGCCGCCAACTGAAGTGTAATTTTTAATCACATGTTTTGGAGTCAAATACTGATCGTAATCAGCATCAGAAATTTGAATGTCTTTCTCAGCAAGTAAGGCTTTAGTGCGTTTTTTATCAGTGAAATTTTTACCTTCTTCAACTAAAGCGCGCACCACAAATCCAACGATACGATGACAAAGTCGGAATGGGATATCATGCTTCTTAACCAGATAATTAGCTAGTTCAGTAGCGGTTGCAAAATTTTGCGTGGCCAAAAATTCCAGACGTTCTTTTTTGATTTTCAAAGTTTTCATCACGCCCTTGATCACTTCGATTGTTTCATTGGTGAGTTGAATTCCTTCAACCAAAGTTACTTTATCTTCATGATAATCGCGGTTGTAGCCAGAGTGTAAACCTTTCATCAAAGTCAACATGTGCATCAACATGCCGTAAATTTTTCCAGTACGTCCACGCACTAATTCAAGCACACCAGGATTTTTCTTTTGTGGCATCATTGAACTGCCCATTGAAAAGCCGTCATCCAAAACCATGGTGTCAAATTCATGACTGATATTGTAAATGATTTCGTTCGCGATGCGCGACATTGTTGCAAACATAATTGACAAACAGCTCAAAATTTCGATGGTTGAGTCTTTATTGCCAATAGCGTCCAAAGCGTGTTCCTGAATGCCTTTGAAGCCAAGTAATGTTGTGGTTAATTGACGATCAATTGGGAAGGAAGTTCCACTAATCGCGCCAGCACCAAGTGGGTTCAAGTCATTTGTATCATAGGCTGCAAGCAATCTTTTAATATCGCGTAAAAACACAGCAGCGTGGTGAGTAAGCCAATAAGCATAAGTGATTGGTTGGGCATGCTGAATGTGGGTGTAACCAGGCATTAGAGTTTCAGTATGTCCTTCTGATTGAGTTAATAAAATGTCAACCATGTCAACGGCATTTTCAATCAATTCCAACATGTGATCACGAGTGTAAAGCTTAGTGTCTAAAGGCACTTGGTCATTACGTGAACGGCAAGTATGCATACGACCAGCATTTTCAATGCCAACTTTTTCAATGGCGTAACGCTCGATATTCATCTGAGCATCTTCTTCTTGTAGAGATAAATCCCAAGTACCAGCAGAATATTCTGCTTTGATTTCCTGCAAAGCTTCGAGAATTTTTTTACAATGTGAATCTTTAATGATTTTTTGATTGGCCAACATAATCACGTGAGCCTCACTGCCCCAGATGCTTTGTAAAACCATCGGACGATCAATTGTCACTGATTCAGTATATCTTTTTGAAATTGGATCGGTGCTTTTTTTAAAACGACTTGCCCAAAGTTGATTATTGTCGATTTCAGGTTTCTTCATATTTTTAAATGGAATTTGTAAGTTATTTAGAGAGCAAGAATCGCGGCTAAAAGTTAAAATCTCAAAAAGTAAAGTTCAATAGGGAACCTCTGAAAATCCAAATTAAACCCAGATCCGTCATTAGCCAAAAATCCCTAATGAGCCTGTCGCAAATCCAACTCCTCAGAAAAATTTGATGTAAAATTTTTTAGTCAGAATTTTTGCTTTAATTTTTAGAATTTTTTGGAAGGATCTGATAAAATTGCTTTAACAGAATGTCGAATTAGGTAGACTAGTCAAGGATCTACGCATGAAAAAATTATTAAGAAATAAAAAGCTCTCGTCATCCTTGAGCACGTAAGCGTTCGAGGATCTCATGAGTTTTAAGTTTTAACTTGGGGAATTCAAACTCCTGAGATCTTCGAGTCTTTTGAACTTAAGGATGACTGGGGTTTGTTGTTTTTTCCTAAAAACATTAGGGCGCCTCTAAAAATTAGGATTTTTCGAGGAATTTTGAGTTTTAACAAATTTGCGAGAAGGTAAGCGTATTAGATATACGTGCTCTCGAGCAAATTTGTTAAAACTCAAAATTACCGGAAAAGACAATTTTTAGAGATGCCCATTAACAAAATATGGTCAGGTTCATCCCATAAATCCTAACGGTAAATATAATAAGGAATTAAGTGAGATAAAATAGTCGACAATGAATTGGTTATGGAGGATTGTAACGAAGAAAGATCAACTCCTTCGTCAAGTGCGAGTTTGAGGACGAGCGCGGATATGGTGGCAGGAAATAACTTGCAGAGGAGTTGAAACCAAATGCCGAGTTTATGAAAATCTATTTTTTAAAACGTTTTCTCCTAATTATCCCGACGGTTCTGGTGATAATGCTGGTGAATTTTTTGATTATCCAAACTGCGCCCGGTGGGCCGGTGGAGAGGTTTTTGGCGCAGATGAATCATGTGACAAAAGTTTCGGGTGAAGTGGGAAATTTTTCTAAAAATTTTTCTGAAGGGCAAAATTTTAATTCTGATGGAGCGTTGAAATATCAGGGTGCGCAAGGTGTTGATGAGGAAATTATAAAAAAAATTGAGAGACTTTACGGATTTGATTTACCACTTGGGCAGCGCTTTTTTTTGATGATGAAAAAATTTATTACCTTCGATTTCGGTGAAAGTTTTTATCAGGATAAAAAGGTCACGGATTTAATTTTGGATAAGTTGCCTGTCTCGATTTCTCTAGGTTTGTGGGCTACGCTTCTGGTCTATCTAATCTCAATTCCGCTGGGGATAAAAAAAGCAGTTTCGGATGGTTCAAAATTTGATATTTGGACGAGTTCTTTGGTAATTTTTCTACATGCAATTCCATCTTTTTTATTGGCAATTTTACTGATCGTAATTTTTTGCGGCGGAAATTTTCTCAATATTTTTCCCTTGCGCGGCTTGGTTTCGCAGAATTTTCACGAGTTAAATTTTTGGCAAAAAATTCTCGATTATTTTTGGCATATTGCTTTGCCGGTTGTGGCAATGGTGATCGGTGGTTTTGCATCATTAACTTTTTTTGTAAAAAATTCCTTCATCGAAGAGATCGGAAAAAACTACGTTATCGCTGTGAAAGCCAAGGGTTTGAACCAAAATCAAGTTTTGTATCGCCATGTTTTTCGTAACGCGATTTTGATTGTGATTGCTGGTTTGCCGGCAGCTTTAATCGCAATTTTTTTCACTTCATCAATGTTGATCGAAGTAATTTTCTCGCTCGATGGACTTGGCTTGCTTGGTTATGAAGCAACTTTGTCGCGCGATTATCCGGTGATGTTCGCCACGCTTTACATTTTCACTTTGATTGGATTAATAACTAACATCATCAGCGATTTAACTTACAGAATCATTGATCCACGAATCAATTTTGATAAAAAATAATGTCAGACAATATTCAGCTAAATTTTCTTATCATTGCCGGTTTAATAGTTTTTTCGGGATTGGTTTCATGTTTTGAAACTTCTCTTACCGCAGCATCTAGAGCTAAAATTCATCGCCTTGCAAGCAACGGAAATAAGAGAGCAAAAAAACTAGAACAACTGTTGCAGCAGCGTGAAAAAATTATCAGCGTAATGTTGATTGCAAATAATGTGATCAACATCATCGCTTCCGCCCTCACCACCAGCCTATTGTTAGGAATATTTGGTGAAATTGGCGTGATTTATGCAACGATTTTACTGACAGTTGTAGTTATAGTTTTCGGTGAAATTTTACCAAAAACTATCGCAATAAAATCTCCCGAAGATGTGGCCTTGCTGTTCTCTTATCCAATCGAATTTTTATTTAAAATTTTTGCGCCGATGGTTTCGGTGATTCAAAAAATTGTGAATTTGCCGATCAATTTATTCTTTGGAAAAAATACCGTGAGGCAAAAAGAAGATGAACTAGAAGAGATCCGCGACACCCTTGATTTAAAGGCTAAAGAGGGGACAATTTTTAAATATGACAAGGATTTGCTCGATGGTGTTTTGGATTTATCTGATACTGAAATCAGTGAAATTATGGTGCATCGCAAAAATATTCATTCGATAAATATCGATTTATCAGTCGCTGAAATAGCGAAGCGTGTCACTGATTTGAACTATACCAGAATTCCTTTGTGGCGCGGTAATAAGGATAATATTGTGGCGATTTTGAATGTCAGAAAATTGCTGCGCGCTTTGTATCTTTACAAAGGCGAAATTGAAAAATTTGATCTAAAATCTGCAACTTCCGACGCTTGGTTTGTGCCGGCGAGCAATAGTTTGCGTTCGCAACTTTTTACTTTTCGCAAAAAGAAAAAACGCTTTGCTTTAGTGGTTGATGAATATGGAACTTTGGTGGGGATGATTACGCTGGAAGATATTCTCGAAGAAATTGTTGGTGAGATCAAAGAGCAGGATAAAGTGATTGGAGCCAGCATCATCAAAACTAGATCTGGATCTTACAAAATCGGGGGCTCAGCTTTGATTCGTGATATTAATAAAAAGCTCAATTGGAAGTTTGATGAGGGTGAAGATGCTTACAATCTTTCCACTTTTATTATTAATAATTTGGAAAGAATTCCGGAAGAAAGGGAGAAATTTTTAATTGATGGTTATGCAATCGAGGTGCTGAAAAAAAGAAATAATGACCTCATTTTGCTGCAAATAAAAGCGGCGATTAGTTCAAAGTCAAACCGCTAGATTTCAAAATAGTTTTTGCTTGCTCGCTCTTCAAAAATTTTAGAAATTCGCGCGCTACTTCCATGTTGTCTCCGGCGATTACCAATGCTTGATAAAAAATATTTTTGTCAGCTCCAACCGCAATAATTTGAAAATCTTTTTTATTTTTAATCTGGCTTTCGAGCAGCAAGGAATAATTTTCTGGATCACTTCTGATGATGGTGAGAAAGGGAGTTTTATCCTCAGAAATTTTGCTAAAAATTTTCATATTAGAAAAAGGAATGCGATCCAAAAAATTCTTAGCAAAAAAGCCGGAAGAATTTCCTTCGTCATCCAAAATTATTGTTGCTCTATTTTCATCCAAAATGGTCAGAGATTCTGGTAGCGAAAGTTTTGTTTCGGTCAATTGTGTGGGCAGATTTTGATTTGATTTTAGCGCCACCAAAACCAAAGAATCCTGCGCGATATAGCCGACATTATAAACATCGACTACGCCTTTTTGATGTAGAGAATCTATCCAACCCTTATGCGCTGAGATGAAGATATCAACCGGCTCGCCCGAGTCGATACTATTGATAAGATTGGAGGATGAGCCAAAATTAAGCGAGATAATTACGTTGGCTTTTTGTGAATAAGTGCGGGATATTTTGGTGAGAGCTAAAGCAAGATTTGGCTCGGCAAAAATTGTTAGATTACGACTTGGCGCAGCATGAGAAATGCTGGCGCCAAAAAGTAGAAATGTGAGTAAGAGGATTTTTTTCAGCATTAAACTATTAACATTTTTTCACGAGTAGAATCGATATCGTTAAAAACTTCTTCCCATGTTCCAGTTGTAGAGGCTTTGCTATATTCCGTAACGCGATTTTCGAAGAAATTTGTGTGCTCAACGCCATTCAAAATTTCATCGAGCCAAGGTAGTGGATTGATGTCGATCATGTAAATATCTTTCAAGCCCAGTTGGTTTAAACGACGATCTGCGATGTAGCGGATGTAGCGTTTAACTTCGCGCGAAGTGAGTCCTTCGATATTTCCCAACTCAAAAGCGAGATCGATAAAGGCATCTTCGAAATGCACGATGGTGGCGCAAGCTTCGTAGAGTCTACCTTTCAATTCCTCATCCCAAACTTCGGGATTTTCTTGGCAGAAAGTGCGGAAAAGTTTAACGATGGAATTGGTGTGAAGAGTTTCATCGCGCACTGACCAAGCCACGATTTGCCCCATTCCTTTCATTTTTCCGAAACGTTGGAAATTTAATAAAATCGCGAAAGAGGCGAAAAGTTGTAAACCCTCAGTGAAGCCGCCAAACACTGCAAGAGTAGTGGCGATATCTTTTTTAGTGCTGACGCCAAACTTGTGCATGTAGTCATATTTATCCTTCATTTCCTTATATTTAATGAAGGCGGCATATTCGTCTTCCGGCATTCCGATAGTGTCGAGAAGGTGCGAATAAGCAGCGATGTGAACAGTTTCCATGTTAGAAAAAGCAGCGAGCATCATCTGAATTTCCGTTGGTTGGAAAACTTTGGCATAATGCTTCATGTAGCAGTTATTCACTTCAATATCAGCTTGCGTAAAAAAGCGGAAAATTTGTGTGAGGAGATTTTTTTCACTGGGAGTTAGATTATATTTCCAGTCGCGAACATCATCGGCCAAAGGAACTTCCTCAGGAAGCCAATGCATTTGTTGTTGTTTTAACCAGGCGTCATAAGCCCATGGATAATCGAACGGTTTATAAGTTGGTTTTGCATCTAGAAGAGACATAAGCTGAGACGATTAAAAAGTTATAAAGAACTACCCATAGTGGAAAAACCCATCAAGTAACACATCATATTGTGTTTACATATTCTGTTTTGGGAATTTTTAAGAAGCAAAATTTTTTCCCAAGAAATCTGCAAATTTTTTCAAAAGTTTTTTTTCTTAGGACTTGCGCAAAACGAGTATCACTTCGGAATTCTAGGTCTTAAAAATTTTTTAAAACGCACGTACATATTGGTACGCTTACCTTTTAAAAAATTTTTAAGACCTAGAAGTTCGTAGTGAGGCGACATTTTGCGTAAGTCCTATTCTGTAATTTCCTACTAAATTGGTAAACTATAGCATTGATTTTGTCTTGAGTGGATTTAAAAACTTTTTAAGTTTTCCTCCTGTGATTGGAAAATTTTCTCAACTTTAAAATCAAAAAATATGTCAGTTCTAGTCGGCAAAAAAGCCCCAGATTTCACCGCAAAAGCAGTTATGGCGAATAATGAAGTCAACGAAAATTTTAATCTTCATGGATTTTTAAAAGGAAAAATCGGGGTGTTATTTTTCTATCCACTTGATTTCACTTTCGTTTGCCCTTCAGAAATTATCGCTTTCGATAATCGCTTGCAAGAATTTAAAGAGCGCGGCGTTGAAGTGATCGGTGTTTCAGTTGATTCACATTTTTCTCACATCGCTTGGAAAAATACTGCAATCAATAATGGTGGCATTGGCCAAATTCAATATCCTTTGGTAGCAGATTTAACTAAATCAATCGCACGCGATTATGACGTTTTGATGGGTGAAGCAGTTGCTCTTCGCGGCACTTTTTTAATCGATCAACAAGGCATCGTTCGCCACCAAGTTGTGAATGATTTACCTTTGGGTCGCAACATCGACGAAGCGTTGCGCATGGTTGATGCTTTGAAGTTTTTACAAGAGCATGGCGAAGTTTGCCCAGCTGGTTGGAATAAGGGTAAAAAAGGTATGAAAGCTGATGCCAAAGGTGTGGCAGATTACTTGGCGAATAATGCGAAAGATTTGTAAATTTTTTTAGTCGTAAGTCGAAAGTCGAAAGTCAATCCGAGTTCGGAGTCGCTTACGACTTACGACTTTTTTATTGACTAACAAATATCGATTCCTAAAAAGCGCGCCCCTTTTATCCAAGATTTCCCATAGAAATTTTATTATAATCCAAAATTATTTAAGCATTTTTCATGCCTACAGTTAATCAGCTTATCAGAAAGCCAAGAGTGAAGCAAACCGCTAAGAACAAGGTTCCAGCGATGAAAGCTTGCCCACAAAAAAGAGGCGTTTGTACTCGTGTTTATACTACAACTCCAAAAAAACCGAACTCAGCTTTGCGTAAAGTTGCTCGGATTAAATTGACTAACGGATTCGAAGTTATTGCTTACATTCCCGGCGAAGGTCACTACCTCCAAGAGCACTCTGTTGTTGCGATTCGCGGTGGTCGTGTAAAAGATTTGCCAGGTGTTCGTTACCACATCATTCGCGGTTCTTTGGATACGCAAGGTGTTAAAAATCGTAAACAAGCCCGTTCAAAATACGGTGCACAAAAACCTAAGTAATTTTGCTCGCCTGCCGCGCCGTAGCTTTGGCGAAGGCGGGTCGGCTTTTGAGTCTTGACGGCAATTTTTCGATGGCTCTCGTCGGTAATGTATGTAAAATACATTCCCTCCTTGATCCCTCGAAGAAATTACCGTCAAGGCTCAAAATCCTTAGAGCATTTCTGAATATAACATAAAAAATAATTTTTTAAAAAATGAGAAGAAGAGCAGCAAAAGTCAGAAAAATTTTCCCTGATGCAAAATATGGTGAAGTAATTGTTTCACGTCTTGTTAACCGCTTGATGGATGATGGTAAAAAATCAGTTGTTGAAAAAGCTATCTACATCGCTTTTGGCGAATTGGAAAACAAATTGAAAAAGCATCCAGTGGCAATTTTCAAAGAGGCTTTGGACAATATCACTCCAAAAGTTGAAGTTAGGTCTCGTCGTATCGGCGGCGCTACTTACCAAATTCCGGTAGAAGTTTCTGCGCGTCGCGGATCTGCTCTTGCTTTGAAATGGTTAAAAATTTCAATCGAAAATATCAAAGGTAAAGAATTGGCTAACAAGATCGTTCTAGTTGTTCTAGAATCTCTTGAAAATAAAGGTTGGGCTGTAAAGAAAAGAGAAGAAGTTTTCAAAATGGCTGAAGCCAACAAAGCTTTCGCTCACTACCGCTGGTAAAAAAATTTTAGTCGTAAGTGATTGGTTTGAAGTTGTATATTTACGACTTAATTAACTAATCACTTACGATTTTTTTATGATTGATGTTGTAATCCCCGCCCACAAAAAAGATCTCGCAACTCTCGAATATGCGATTGACGGTATTAGAAAAAATATCGCAGATGTCCGCCGAATTATCGTAGTTTCCAAAGAAAAATATACTGACAAAGCCGAATGGTTTGACGAAGCGCTTTATCCTTTTTCTTACTCAGAAATTAGTGATTTAGTTGGTGGAGAAAATGTTGGCTGGAATTTGCAGCAGCTTTTAAAACTCTACGCGGTTTTGGTGATTCCAGACATTTCTGAAAATGTTCTGGTAGTTGATGCGGACACAGTTTTTTACCGCAAAGTGAAATTCTTCGAAGAGGGTTTGCCGCTTTACAATCTGGGCAAAGACAAAAATCTTGATCGGGATAATTTTTATCAAAATACCCTTGATCATATAAAAAAAATTCTTCCCGAAATTACTGAAAAATTTCCCCAAAAATTTGAAAATATTTCCGGGATTTGTCATCACATGCTTTTTCAAAAACATATCATTGAAGATTTGTTTTCTAAGGTTGAAGCCAATAGTAATAACAACGATCCCTTCTATAAAATTTTCCTAAAAACCGCTAAAAGTTCTTTTGGAGTTGCTGAGTATAATTTATATTTTTACTTCCTGATTTCTTGTCATCCAAATGAATATAAAATCAGAATTTTGCGCTACAAAAATACCTCAAAATTTCATCCACTTCTAGAGCGCTTGCGCCGCAAATATCACTACTGTTCTTACCATTCTTACATGAGGTAGCAGCTTCAAAAGAATTCTTGTCAATTAGATAAGTAAACCTACCTTGCGCGCCCTTTTGTAAACGAGTCGAAAGTTGTAAGTCGTAAGTCGTAAGTCAATCCGAGCTAGGAAATGACTTTCGACTTTCGACTTACGACTTACGACTAAATTTAAATTCTTATGCCTCGTCAAATCGAAATCGAAAAATATCGTAATATTGGAATCATGGCTCATATTGATGCCGGTAAAACTACTACCACTGAGCGCATTCTTTTTTACACAGGAAAATCGCACAAAATTGGCGAAGTGCATGATGGCGCGGCTACAATGGATTGGATGGAACAAGAGCAAGAACGTGGTATCACCATCACTTCTGCGGCAACAACATGTTTTTGGAAAGAGCATAGAGTCAATATTATCGATACTCCAGGACACGTAGATTTCACTATTGAAGTTGAGCGTTCTTTGCGCGTTTTAGACGGCGCAATTTGTGTATTTGATGCGGTTGCTGGTGTTGAGCCCCAATCAGAAACTGTTTGGAGACAAGCCAATAAATATAAAGTTCCGAGAATGTGTTTCGTCAATAAAATGGATCGTATCGGCGCCAATTTTTTCCGTTGCGTTGACATGATGAAAACCCGCTTAGGTGCTCGTCCAATTCCACTACAATTGCCAATTGATCAAGCTGAAAATTACGGTGGTTTGATTGATCTAGTAAAAATGAAAGCGGTAGTTTGGAGAGATGAAACTATGGGCGCAGATTTTGCTTACGAAGAAATTCCGGCGCACTTAAAAGCGCAAGCTGATGAATATCGTCAATTGCTGGTAGAGGCTGCGGTTGAGCAAGATGACAAGCTCATGGAAGAATATTTAAACGGTGAAGAAATCTCTGAAGCTGATCTTAAAATCTGTATCAGAAAAGCTACAATTGCTCGCGCTTTCGTTCCAGTTTTGAATGGAACAGCTTTCAAAAATAAAGGTGTTCAAACCTTGCTAGATGCAGTGGTAGATTATCTGCCAAGTCCAGTTGATATTAAAGAAATTCCGGCAATCAACAATAAAACTGACGAACATATCAGCATCAATTGCGGTGATAAAAAATTTGCTGGTTTGGCTTTCAAAATCATGACTGATCCATTTGTTGGATCATTGACTTTCGTGCGTATTTATTCTGGCGCTTTGCATAGTGGAACTGGAGTGCTTAATACCACAAAAGGCGGCAAAGAAAGAGTCGGTCGTATTTTATTAATGCATGCCAATAATCGTGAAGATATTAAAGAAGCTTTTGCGGGCGACATCGTTGCTCTTGCTGGTTTGAAAGGCACTACAACTGGAGACACTTTAGTTGAAGCTGATAATGATATCGTTCTTGAAAGAATGATTTTCCCTGATCCAGTAATCGAAGTTTCGGTAGAGCCAAAATCAACGGCAGACCAAGAAAGAATGGGCATGGCCTTATCGCGCTTGGCTTCAGAAGATCCTTCGCTTCGTATTGAATCTGATCAAGAATCTGGACAAACAATTTTGCGTGGAATGGGTGAATTACACCTTGAAATCATTGTTGATCGCATGAAGCGCGAATTCAAAGTTGAAGCTAATATTGGTCAGCCAAAAGTTGCTTACCGCGAAACCATCACCAAAAAAGTTGAGATCGATTATACTCACAAAAAACAATCTGGTGGTTCTGGTCAATTCGCCAAAGTTAAAATTATTTTTGAGCCGATGCCGGCGGACATTACCGAAAACTTCTTGTTTGAAAGTAAAGTTGTGGGCGGGCGCGTTCCAAAAGAATTCATCCCTGGCGTTGAAAAAGGTTTAAAATCTGCTAAAGAAACTGGCTTCCTAGCTGGCTTCCCAGTGGTTAGATTGAAAACCAGTTTGATGGACGGCGCTTATCACGATGTTGACTCATCAGTTTTAGCTTTCGAAATTGCAGCACGTTCTGCTTTCCGTGAAGCCATGGAAAAAGCCGGACCAATCATTCTCGAACCAATGATGAAAGTCGAAGTAGTTAGCCCGGAAGAATACATGGGCGACGTAATTGGCGACATCAACTCTCGTCGCGGTCAAATTCAGAATGTTGAAGCGCGTGATGTGGCGCAAGTAATTACCGCAAAAGTTCCATTGGCAGCAATGTTTGGTTATGTGAATAGCCTGCGTTCATTGTCACAAGGACGCTCAAGCTATTCGATGGAATTTGATTGCTACGAACCAGTTCCGGCTGCAGTTGCTGAGGAAATTAAGGCTAAAAAATCATAATTGCTCGTCGGCTTTTGAGCGTCTGCGTCGTTAGGCAAGGTATTTTTAGTTCAATGTATGAAGAATACATTTTTACTAAAAATACCTTGCCTGCATAGCATCCATCTCAAAATCCTTAGAGCAATGAGAGGGCGTCTCTAAAAACTGTCTTTTCCGGTAATTTTAAGTTTTAACAAATTTGCTCGAGAGCGCGTATATCTAATACGTTTGCCTTCTCGCAAATTTGTTAAAACTTAAAATTCCTCGAAAAATCCTAATTTTTTAGAGGCACCTGAGAGTGTGTTTTTAAGGAGTTAAAAAAAGAGTTAAAGAATTACGTAAATTCCACTTGCATAATATTTTTCGATCTAAATTATGCGCCGCTCTTTTAAACAAGGAACTCGCGCTGTGAAGCCGAATGAAGACCTGATTTTCTAAGACTCACAAGCTAAAAACTTTTGAAAAAAAATTGCTCCTGAAAAATGGCAGTGATGAATTTTTTTTCTGAATTTTTTTCAAAGATTTGATTTGAATGAAAAGGACATCTCTGCTTTCAGTTAAAATTAACTGAGCAATTTGTTACTTCTTTAAAAAGAATCTTTTGGTTTTGGGAACTGAGGTTTCCAAAATTATTTTCGTTAATATTTGGCAAGAAAATCGGCAAAGTTAATTTGTCGAGTTCTGAATTTATTGATTTTTATCTTATGACCAAAGCAACCTTCCAACGCACCAAGCCTCACGTTAACATCGGAACCATCGGTCACGTTGATCACGGTAAAACGACATTAACCGCTGCAATCACAACTTACCTTTCTAAATCCGGCCTAGCTGAGAAAAAAGGTTACGATCAAA
>CAMCMF010000032.1 GCA_945875865.1 Rhizobium sp. Q54 | reverse complement strand
TTAGCCAAGAAAATACGCGGTTGAATCAGAATTTTTTAGTGCGCACTTATCAAGTGATAAGCTTACGCCTAAAAAATCCCGCTTCGCCCTTTATTTTCTTGGCTAAGCCAAATTCTGTTAAATTTCTAATGACGGATCTGGGTTGAATCGGTTTCGGTATACACGCTCTCGAGCAAATTTGTTAAAACTCAAAATTACCGGAAAAGACAATTTTTAGAGATGCCCTAAACTAAATTATTTTTTGCCGGAAATTTTTTTGTCTTCACGTCAGCAGAAAATTTTTCAACAGCAGTAGAAATTTTTGCTGTGAGATCTTCGTAATAAGTTACGAATTTTGGTTTGAATTCTTGATTCAATCCTAGTAAGTCATCAATCACCAAAACTTGTCCGTCGCACTCTGCTGAAGCTCCAATGCCAATTGTTGGAATAGAAATTTCCTGAGTAATTTTTGTCGCCAGATCGGCGGGAACTGCTTCGATTACCAAAGAAAATGCGCCGGCTTTTTCAATTCCTTGAGCAATTTCTAAAATTTCTTTCGCCGAATTTTCGTCGCGTCCTTGATATTTGTAGCCACCAATTTTTCGCACATGTTGCGGCAAAAGTCCGACATGTCCCATGACGTTGATTTTATTTGCGACAAGAAATTTTACGGTCTCGACCAAATCTTTTGAAACCTCGATTTTAATGGCGTGACAGCCAGTTTCATCAATTACTTTTTTTGCTGATTCTAAAGCTTGAGCTTTGGATTTTTCGTAAGTGCCGAAAGGAAGATCGATTACCACCAAAGATTTTTTGCTCGCGCGCATCACCGCTTTGCCGTGATTAATCATCATTTCCAAAGTTACATCAACAGTGTCCGACATCCCGTAAATCGTCATGCCAAGAGAATCGCCTACCAAGATAATGTCGCAAAATTCATCAAGAATTTTTGCCATTGGAAAAGTGTAGGCAGTGAGACAAATAATTTTCTCGCGACCTTTTTTTGCTAAAATATTTTGCGGAGAAGTTGTCATTATTGTGTTCGAGGTGGATTTTGAATTGAAGATTGAGGCGGCATTTCAGTTGGTCTTTGAATTGACAATTGTGCGGGGACTAATTGCGAATTTTGTTCCGGAGTATTTTCCGTTGCAACATTTGCCGGCAAGGTTTTATCGCTATTTTCTGCAACCGGAGCTCTTACTATTTTTGGTAATTTAAGATATTGGCGCACTTGGTCGAGATTAGTGCTTTGAAAAATATTATTGGTTTTGCCCTTGATACTGGTGGCGATATTTATCGGAGTTTGTTTTTGAGTATTTCCAGTTAAGAAAATTATATTGAGTAAGCTGTCAATCGTGTTGTTTGTTGGATCCAAGCCACCAGATAAAATTGCATTTAATGCTGAAGCATTGAGATCAATTTTTATTTTTCCGCCTTGACCACCGCTGATTTGGAAACTGCCTTTCGCTTGTTTGAAAGATGTTTGGCTGTTGGTATTTTCAAGAATTTTCTCCGGATTTCGTAACTCTTCAAGATAGTTTGGTGCCGCGAACATTTTTTTTACCAAGTCTGTCAAGCCATATCCCTCAACACTTGGACTGTTAACAATAAATTTAACTTCACTGGTTAGAGCTTTAGAAAAACCAATTTTTGAATCAGCGACAGAAGTTACATTGGCAGTAAAATTTGCGATGCCGGAGATATTTTGAATTCCGAAGATATCAGATAAAAGAGGTTTTAGAGTGGCATTATTGAAATATAAATTGCCATTGATCGTTTTATTTAACTTCAACCCTAGCATGCCTTTATAGCCCAATTCGCCCTCATAAATTCCGCAGATAAAATCAGCATTAGTGAGATTTCCATCTTTCAAAGTTCCTGAAAGTTTCAGGTTTTTTAGAGCCACCTCATTGAGAGTCAGATCAACAAAATTTAAAACTATTTTTCCGCCGAATTCTTCCAAGGAAGGTAGTGCATAAAATTGATCGAAGAAATTGCGATTAGTTTTTACTTCCGCTGTTTTGTCCTTTTGCTGCGGGGTTTTGTAGTCAAATTTTTCTGAATCAATTTTAAGATCAAAATGTGGATCTTGATTGCGTATATCGAGGGCGATATTTAATTTAAGAGCAGTTTTTTGTGATTTGAGATCGGCCTCGTAGAGATCAAAATATCCTGGTCCGAATCGGAGTTTAATGGTTTGGTTGAGAAAAATTTCATCGCCGTAAATCAATTTATCGAAGCTGAGATCAAAATTATTATTGGAGGAAAGATTATTGAGCCACAAAACTTTTTTTAGCAATAATCCTGGTGAAAGATAAATGTTTTGTCCTGAGGTAAAAAAATAATCATCAACATCAAAATGACTGATTTGTAAGTGATTATTAGTGTTTAAAACCTTACCACCATTATCGATTTTTATCTCACCTACAACCTGACTGCTATTGTTGTTAAGGCCTAGATAGAGATTGTTCAATGAGATGCTATTTGGTAGCAATAACACGTCGGAATAGAGATTGTAACTTTTTAGATTTTCTAGTTTTAAATTTTGTGATTGCAGCTGTAACCACTTAAAAATTTCTCCCAAATTTTTTCCGGTGGCGTCAATTTTTCCGATAAATTTTGTGGTTGCGGTGCTATTGTCGATGGCACCATTAACTCGCAAAATTCCTTCTCCGGGAATTTTGAAAATCAAAGGCATGATCAAAACTTCGCCTTGCTTGGAAATGATGAGATAGAGATTGGCATCGGTAATTTGTCCATTGAGATATTTGGTGTTTTTAACCTTGATTTCTGCGGTTAGATCGAAGTCTTTAATTCTTTTGGTAAGATCAAGATTGATAGTTTTTATTGGCTCGGTCGCGGTTTGGTCCTCTGATTTTGCGAGATCTTCGCTAGTTTTTTCTGCCAAGATATCGTCGGGAATTTTTTTATTTTCATCCGTTTTTGCGACATCATTTGTAACCATGTCGCCAGATAAAATGCTGTCCAAATCAAGATTTTCTACGGCAAGATCAATGTCGATTAGAGGAGTTTTTTTATTGCGGCTAAGATTAATTTCACCGCTGCCTTCAATTAAATTTGAAGTGATTTTTAAATTTTTTACCAAACCTTCATTGGATTTATTCTCAATCTCAGCGCTTATAGATATTGGCTTGCCATTATATTTTAACTTTTCAGAAAGAAGGTCGCTGTCATCAATGTAGCTTCTGTAAAATGATTTTAATTCGGCGATCTCGGCGGTAATTTCTCCTTTAAAATCATGCTCCAACAAACCCTTTTTCAGCAGGTGATTTTCGGAAGTAAAATTGCCACTGAAATTGAAATTGAGCACCGGTGATGTGATTTTGATAAATGATTTTGGCTTTTTTGAACTTGAATTGAATTTAGCAAATATCTCGAAGTTGCTGGTAATGTTGTCGGAGTTAAAACTTCCTTCGGCAGCAAATTTTTTTCCACTCATTAACAGATTGATGTTAATGGCTTTTATTTCTCTTTTTCTGCCGAAAAAATCGTAAATAATTCTCTGACCATTTCTGATGGAAATATCGGGAATTTTAGAAGATGTCATCTCAATAATTTTTAAATCATCGATCGAAAAAAGAAGGTCACCAATCCCTGATTCTGGGGCTTGTTTTAGGTTTTCTTCCTTGTCAAATTTATTCAAAATATCCACTAAATCATCTTGTCTTTTGGCAAGAGAAGGGTTGTCAAAATGGCTTTCCAAAATGGCATCATTAAAGATTATTTCTGTTACTGAAATTCCACCGACGAGATCAAAAATAGGAAAAATTACTTCAACTGATTTGGCATAAAAATCATAAATTTTTGGCGAGTCTAATTTGGAAATTTTTGGTTGGTAATTTTGTAGAACAACTTCATGAAGAATGATTTTTGGGCTGGGTAATAGCGCAATATCAACATCGCCCTTAATAACCAAATTGCTGCCCAGCATCTGAGTTAATTTTTGTGAAAGATGAAATTTTAGTGAGGCATTATTGAGAAGAAGCGGTGTGATTGTGGTTAAAATAATCGCGATAAAAAAGATCACGGCGCCGATTTTGGCAATCTCAGATTTGAGGAACAGTAAAGACTTCGCCTTCAGGAAATAAGCGGCTCTTTCGAGGAAAGATGACACCTTGATTAGTTTATTCTTGATGTCTTCTGCTGTCGGCATTTTCCAATTTTAGAATTAAATCGTCGCTTGTGATTAGAGATTTTTTGCTCTCAAGAGAATTGTAGATCGACAATAATATCAGAAATAATAAAATCGAAATCAGCAAAAAATTAAAAAAATCATCTTTCGCTGGAGTAATGCTGGTTTCTTTTCCGATATTTAAAAGCAGGTGTTTTTTATTTTCGGTGTTTGATTTAAAAGCAAGATTCATCAGTTTTTTTTCGATTTCTTTCTCGTCAGTTTTTAAATATTTTGCATAAGATCGAATCAGGCCGGGAGCGTACAAACCGCGTTTGACTAAATTGTCAATTTGGTCACTTTCAATTAATAAAAGATCTTGCGATTTAACGCGCAAAGCGGTGGCGACTCCATCAATTTCCAAGTTTAATTCTTGTCTTCTCAGCTGCAAAAATTTTCCCAAAGAAACTTTTTTTATTTGTTGTGGCGACGTTGTTTCAGTCATTAATTAATTTTACCAAATTACGGGTTGCATCAATCACTGCCAAGCTGGCAGCATTGTCAGACATTTTTTTAAGTTGCAGTGGATTGTCGATCAAATTTTTTAATAAATCAGAAATTTTATTGATGGTGAGTTCTTTTTCCGAAACAACAATCGCGGCATTATTTTGCGCCAGATATTCGGCATTTTTGGCTTGATGATTATCTGCTGCTGCAGCGAAAGGCACTAAAATCATGGGCTTTTTTGCAGCACAGAATTCGAAGATCGAAGAGGATCCGGAGCGCGCGATTATTAGGTGCGAATCGCGAATTAATTCTGGCATATTCTCAAAAAATGCGTCAATGGCGATGTTGATGTTAAAAGAGCAATATTGATCGAACGTTGATTTTACTAGCTCGGCGCGACATTGCTGAGTGATTTGCATTTTGTCTTTGATGCGTTCTGGTAAATTGAAAATTGCTTTCGGCAAAATTTCGCTAAAAATTTTTGCGCCACCCGATCCGCCAATCACAAGGATTTTGAAGGCTTGCGGCGCCTCTTCCTCCTCTTCATCAAAATCTGAAGCAAGAATCACATTGTAACCCATTTTATTGGCAGGATCGATTTCTTTTTTCGGCGCCTCTTCCGGCAAAGTGTAAGGAATTTTTTGTAATTCTAAAATTTCTTGGCGCAGGGGATTTCCACAAAAATGAATTTTGTCTGAATATTTTTCGACAATTCCAGAAGTTTGCGGAAATGAAGTGGCGATTTTGGTAGCAAATCGCGCAAAAATTCTATTCACTTTCCCTAGGTGAGCATTTTGCTCATGCAGAATAATTTTACTGCGACAGATAATCGCTGCAATCAATATTGGAAAGGTTGCATAGCCACCAAAAGCAATAATATATTTTGGTTTGTGAGTGGTAAAAAAGTAAAGTGATTGCAAAATTCCATGCGAAATTTTTAAAGCCGCTTTAAGTAAAAAAACCGGAGATTTTTTTATTTGAGAAGAATTGATGATGATCGATTTAAAACCATCTTCGAGCTTGATGTAACTTTTAATTTTTTCGTCGCCCAAAAAAATTACTTCACAATTTTGCTCCGCTAAATCTCTAGCTAAACAACGCGCAGGGATGATATGTCCACCGGTGCCACCGCTGGTTATAAAAATTATTTTTTTGGTCATTTCTAGGTAAAAAAGATTGCAAACTTGACATCGGAAAGTGCAAACTTAAGACTTGCGGGCTTTCCCGAATTTTTCAAAACATTTTTCAAAAGAATTTATGCCTAAGAATAAAGTTAAGCATTTTATTGATCTCAATGTTATTTCTAGCCAAGATCTGCGCCAAATTTTGACGCTCGCTGTCAAGCTGAAAAAAGATAAAAATCTCGCCCAACAAACAAAATTGTTACCTCACAAAAATCTCGCGATGATTTTTGAGAAAAATTCTACTCGTACTCGCGTTTCTTTCGAGGTCGGAATCAATCATCTCGGCGGACATGCGATCGTGATGAATAAAAACGACATGCAATTGGGCAAGGGTGAAACCGTTTCCGACACCGCAAAAGTTTTATCGCGCTTTGTTGATGCAATCATGATTCGTAGCAACTCACATCAAACAATTTTGGACTTGGAAAAATATGCCACGGTGCCAGTAATTAATGCCTTGTCGGACTTTTCTCATCCTTGTCAAATCATGGCGAGCATTCTTACCATCGAAGAACATTTAGGAAAAATTGCCGGCAAAAAATTGGTGTGGTTTGGCGATCAAAATAACGTGCTTAATTCCTACATTCATGCCGCAAAATCTTTCGGTTTTGAGTTGGTAATTTCTTCGCCAAAAGAATTAGATTTTTGCGCAGCTGAAATCAAAAAAGCTGTGAAAAGTGGTGCGAAAATTTCTTGTGTTTCTGATGCCAAAAAAGCTGCAAAAGATGCCGATGTTCTAATCGCCGACACTTGGTTTTCCATGGGTGATGGCAGTGAAAAAAATGACGCATTAAGACAAAATAAAATAAATCTTTTAATGCCTTATCAAGTGAATTCGAAGTTGATGAAGCTAGCAAAAAAACAGGCAATTTTTACCCATTGCTTGCCGGCATATCGCGGATTTGAAGTGAGTGCTGATGTTATCGATTCCTCAAAATCAGTGGTATTTGATGAGGCGGAAAATCGTCTTCATGTGCAAAAAGCAATTTTATTATGGGCGCTTCAGCCAAAGAGCACCTCTAAAAATTAGGATTTTTCGAAGAATTTTGAGTTTTATACCAAATCAGCTTGAAGAAGCCGATTCGGTTTCTTGAATCAGGTTCGGTATAATTGATTTTGTTTTTACGCAGGATGGCCTGCGCCCCACGGTCGTGGGGAACCCCATATACCGACTCTTTATTTTTGAGTTCGGGTTCTTGAATCAGATTCGGTATATTGATTTTGTTTTTACGCAGGATGGCCGGAAAAGACAATTTTTAGAGATGCTACAAACTCAATGTAGTGCACCTTGGGTGTCATTATGCGGAGGACCCAATTTTAAAATTAGCAATAATCCCAAGTGAAATAAACTTGTTAAGAATGGCGCCAATGTCGCATTCTCGCTTAGTTTGTTGCAGAATTTCTTTGTAAATTGTGAAGAGTTTTTTTTTGGTCGAGCTGGCTAAAAAGATAAATTCTTCTGGTGATAAATTGTGAATTTGCACTTTGCTCAAACCCCTTTCAATCAGCAGAAGTTCTGGTTTTTTGAGTGATATTTTTTTCTTACCATTTCCTGCGATATTATCTTTCCAGATCGAAAAAATCGGAAATTCTGAAGCCATTAAAAAGCAAGATGGATGCAGCTCAAATTCCAGATTGGAAAATTTTTCTGCCGTAATTTTTTTAAATTTTTTGAGATCAAATTTTTCTGCATCAGCGGAATAATAAGCTTTGTGATGTAGCAGTTCGAGCCTTGCTAGATCTGAGAGAAATGTTAATTTATGTTTTGATTTTACTTTAGCTAAAAATTGCGGAAATGCATCGCCATAATCATCGAGATTACCACTTTTTGAAAAGTGTTTTTTATTATATTCGTTGCACAATTGCTCAAAATATTTTTCTCCCACCAGTTTTTTTACCGCTTCAAAAATTGAGGATAAAACAGCATTAAAATTGCCAAAAACATTGTTGCGATAAATGTTCAAGCGCGCTAGAGCTTCAACCTTTGAGTAAGGTAGCTCGCGCAAAATCTTTTTGTTCAATTTTCGGTATAGATGATCGGAGAAATCGCGTTGTAAATTTAAAATATCAGTCATTTGTTAAGATTTTTTCTGCTCTTTTTGCTTCATCTAAAAGCACTTTAAATTCTGGAAAATCTTGATCCCATTCGATCAAAGTCGAAACCTGTCCGAATCGTTTAATTGCAATGGCATAAAGCTCCCACACCTCTTTACAGGTGAGGGCATCGTGAGTATCAATGAGTATTGTTTGGTATTTTTTTCCGTCAAAAATTTCGCTTCTGGAGTGTCCGGCGAGATGAATTTCTTTGACGATTTTTTTGTCAAGTTTTTGTAAATATTCTTTCGGATCAAATTCAAGATTATTTTGACTGCTGACAAAAATATTATTCACATCAAGAAGAAGTTTGCAGCCAGTAGTTTTACACAATTGATTGATCAAATCAAATTCGCTCATTTCAGGATTTTTGAACGCGAGATAAGTTGAAGGATTCTCAACTAAAATTTCTCTTTTTAAAAAATCCTGCATTTTTGAAACATTGGTAGCGATCACTTTCAAAGCCGCTTTGGTGTAAGGTAGGGGCAATAGATCATTAAGATGTTTTTCATCAAGCCTTCCCCAAGAAATGTGATCAGAAACTAAAAAGGGATCGATGATTTCAATTAAGTTTTTCAGTTTTTTTAAGTGATTTAAATCAAGGCCGCAAGCTGATCCAAGTGCATTGCCAACTGAGTGCAAACTGATGGGAAAATTTTTTCTAACCGCGAGTAAAGTTGAAATTGCTGCACCGCCTTCGGCATAATAATTTTCGCTGTGAACTTCCAGCCAGCCGATTTTTTTAGCAATTTTTTCTGCGTTTTTTAGCACGTAAGAAATATGCGTAGAGCGTAGGCCAATGCCAACTTTATTGATGTTGTTTGTGGTTTTTTTTGACACTATTTTTCTTAATTTTGATGATGTTTGAAGATGGACCCCGTCGCATGACGGGGTCCATTTTTATTTCCAAGCAGCCAGAAATTCTGCAAAATGTGGTTTTGCTGCAGAGTTTTTTTCTAAAAATTCGCGTAAGTTTATTTTGGATTTGGCAAAAGTATCGCGAGAAATCGAGCCATTGTGATGTTGGTAAACTAAGTAAAGCAAATAGGTGTTGATCACGTCGGTTTCGCAATAATTTCTGATTTCTGGCAAACGTCCTTCATCATACATTCCCATGACTTGCGAACCATCAACGCCGATTTTTCCAGGTAGATTAAAAGCAGCACAAAGTTCATTCATTTTTACTTTTGCCGAAGCGCCGAAATCGGAAAATGCTTCCGCCAAATCGCAATGCCAATCAAGGCTGTAGCGCTGATTATAATTATTCCATTTATCGCCACTTTTATAAAGCCAAGCAGCATCAACTTCATGCTTCATCGCGGCATATTTTAACACCGGCATGTCGAAATTTTTGCCGTTAAAACTTACTAAGCGCGAGAAATTTTTTTTCAGATGGGCAAAAAATCCTTTTACTAAATCAGTCTCGGTAGCAATCAAATCACCACCGGAACGAATATCAATGATGTTGTAAATTTCCTGTCCGCTAAAATCGCGTTCAATTGTCGCTTCCAAAAAACTGACGGCGATTATTTGGTGAAATGGTTGACGCAAAAAAGAATTTTTTCCATCAGTGAGATCAAGATGATATTTTGTTAAAGCGCTGCGCAGCTCTTCTGTATCGGCATTCGGCAGATCAAGTAAATTTTTTGCTGCTCTTAAATCAGGAATTGTTTCGATATCAAAAACGAAAAGATTTTGGTGTTGCATTTAGTGAAATTAAATGAAGTTTTGCTGGGATTCCTCAACCTTAAAATCCCAGAAAAAAATGCAAGCAATTGTTCTACATAAAGTTGGAGATGCCGGCAATCTCAAAGTTGAAAAAGTTGGTGATGTGAAGCCAAAGAAAAATGAAGTTCTAATAAAACATACCGCAATTGGCGTGAATTTTTTCGATGTCGCCTTCCGTCGTGCTCAATATAAAACTGCGCAATTGCCTGCTATTCTTGGCATGGAAGCTTGCGGCGTGATCGAAGAAGTTGGCGCTGATGTTAAAAATTATAAAGTAGGAGAACGTGTTGCCTACGCTACTGGCGGCACCGGAGCCTATGTTGAAAAACGAGCAATAGATGCCCGTCATTTAGTTGTTCCTCCAGTTGGCTTAACTGATGTGCAAGTTGCAGGAACTCTATTCAAAGGCTTGATGGCTCACGCTTTATTGCATCGCGTTTACATTGCAAAAAGAGCAAAAAGAATTTTGGTTCATGCTGCCGCTGGCGGCGTTGGTCATATTTTGTGCCAATGGGCAAAACATTTGGGATTGGAAGTGATTGGAACTGTAGGCTCTAACGAAAAAATTAATTTCGCAAAAGACCATGGCTGTGATCACGTCATCAATTACAAAACCGGCAATTTTGTTGAAGAGCTTGCTAGAATTACCAATAATGAAGGAGTTGGTTTGGTGTATGATTCTGTTGGCAAAGACACTTTAGAAAAATCGCTGGAATGCTTGTGGCCAATGGGAATGTGTGTGGCTTTTGGTGAATCTTCCGGAGCTACTGAAAAGTTGGATTTGAATCTTTTAGTGACCAATTCACTTTATCTAACTCGCCCAACCATGGCGCTTTACAAAGCTAATCGCATCGAATTAGTTTTATCCGCTGATGAAGTTTTTGCTGCTGTAACCAAAGGAATCGTGAAACCAAAAATTACTACTTATCCGTTTAAAGATGTTGCGAGGGCGCATCAAGCGCTGGAAAGCAGATCATCTATTGGATCGATTGTTTTGACTTTTTAGCCTCCTTTGAAAAAGGAGGTGGTCATCCAAAGGATGATCGGAGGATTTCTTTAGAGGCGCCCTTTACTCATACCTCAAAATCTCTGCTGGGTTAGCTTTGCTGGCTCGGTAAGCGGGATAAAGTGTGGCGAGGAAGGATAAAAGTAGTGACATTCCGGTGATTAAAACTACGTCGGAGATGAAAATTTTTGAGGGTAAAGTTGAGAGAAAATAAATCGCTGGATTGAAGAGAGTGGTGTCGGTCATTGATTCTAAAAATCTTTTGATCGAGTTGATATTGGCTGAGAAAAGCACGCCGATTAAAAATCCTAAAATTGTTCCAACAAAACCAATTGATGAGCCGCAGATTAGAAAAATTCTCATCACTGCACCTTTACTCATGCCGAGAGTTCTAAGCAAGGCGATGTTTTTATTTTTGTCATTCACCAACATGATCATGCTGGAAATTATGTTGAAGGCGGCGACTAAAATTATCAGAGTTAGAATCAAAAACATTACCGTGCTTTCAACTTTTAGAGCATCGATGAAGCCAGAATTTGCCTGCTGCCAATCTGTTGCGTAAAGATCATCATACTTAGCTAAAATCGGATAAAGTGCGCGTTTTATTTCGTCGATTTTTGTGGCGTCGGAGGCAAAAATTTCAATCGCTGAAACTGCATTTGGAAAGCGAAAATGAATTTGCGTCATTTCAAAATTAGCGAAAATTGTTGTCGAATCATATTCATAAAGTCCGCTGTCAAAAACTCCGACAACTGTATAAGTTTTAATGCGTGGAATCGCGCCGATTATGGTTTCGTTGGTTTCGGCAGAAATTATTTTTATTGGATCGCCAATGCGTAAATTTAAATTTTGCGCAACTGCCGAGCCGACAATTACGGAATTTTTGTCAGCAATTTTTTCTAAATCTCCGGCGGTAATATTTTCGGAAACCAGTTTTTTATTTTTTAGATCTTCAAGTTTGATACCCTTCACCAATCCCCCCAGATTCTTGCTCGGCACTGAAAACATCGCCTGACTTTCAACCAAAGGATTGGCAAATTTTACGCTGGGAATTTTTTGTACTTCAGCTAAAAGCTTTTCGTAATCTGCAATTTGATGCGAGTGAGAATAAATCGTGAGGTGTGAATTAATCCCCAAAATTCTGCCGATTAATTCATGACGAAAACCATTCATCACCGACATCACGATGATCAACGTAGCCACGCCAATCATGATCCCAACAAAAGAAAAAATCGCCGTGATGGAAATAAATCCTTCTTTGCGTTTTGATTTGAGGTAACGGAAAGCGATTAAAAATTCGAGTGCTGAAAACATTAAGAAATTCCCTTTGAGGTTGAATATTCAAAGTGGAAAACTTGATTTGGATAAACGATTTTATAAGCGTCATGGCAGGCGGTTGCTGCTTCGGCAAAGCCAGTCAAAATTAATTTCAGTTTATTTTTGTAAGTCGCGATATCGCCAATTGCATAAATTCCGGCTTGCGAAGTTTGCATGGTTGAAGCTTCAACTTCGATGTGATTTTTACTCAAATTCAAACCCCAATTAGCGATGGGTCCGAGTTCCATGGCGAGGCCAAAAAATGGTAGCAGGTAATCAGCTTCCAACTTTTTTACATTGCCGTCGAAATCTTTTACCAATACCGCTGAAAGCTTGCCATCTGTGCCTTCAAGACCATCAAGTTGAAATGGAATTACCATTTCTATTTTTCCTTCATCGGTAAGTTTTTTCATTTTATCGGCACTTTCCGGAGCGCAGCGAAATTTGTCGCGGCGATGAACTACGTAAAGTTTTTTAGCAATCTCGGCAAGGCTGAGAGCCCAATCAACTGCTGAATCTCCGCCACCAGCAATCACGACATTTTTATCCAAGAATTCTGCTTTGTGACGCACGGCGTAAAAGATTGATTTTCCTTCAAATTCTTCGATGCCAGCAAGAGGAGGGCGGTTGGGGCCAAAGGCGCCACAGCCAGCAGCGATTAAAATTACTTTGCAGTTAATTTTGGTATTTTTCGAAGTTTCCACATCAAAACTTCCGTCAACATTTTTGCTAATTTTTTCTACAATTTGGTTGAGATGATAAACGGGATGAAACGGCGCTGCTTGTGCTTCAAGAAGTTCGATTAATTCGCTGGCCAAAACTTTTGGATGAGCGGGAATATCATAAATCGGTTTTTCCGGATAAAGCGCACAGCATTGTCCGCCAATGGTTTCGAGTGCATCGATGACGTGGCATTTCATTTTTAACATGCCAGCTTCGAAGATCGAAAAAAGTCCAGCCGGACCAGTGCCGATAACAACCAAATCGGTTTTGTGAATTGTCATTTTTTAGAGATTTTGTTGAGGATTTCGTTTCCATCTTTCTAAAAACCGCCTTGCTTTTAAGCAAAGCAAAAAATATTTTCCTCATACTTAACACACCAAAAATTAAATCAAACATCACATGAATTCCGAATCGAACATTGACTACAAATTCAGAGAACTTGAATTAAGACTTACTATCAACGTTATGATTATTGTTGGATCGATAGTTGGGTTTTTTTTCTTATTAGGATGTCTGAAATAAATAACTTCTTACCTAAACTAATCCAATTTTTAACTTGATTTTGTCATCCCCGCGAAGGCGGGGATCCAGCGCTAACTAAACATTCTGGATCCCTGCCTTCGCGGGGATGACAAACTAAAAAAAATGAAGTTGGTTTCTTGAATCAGTTTAGGTATAGATTGTTAACCCTCCGGCGAGCCCGCCACATCTGCCTCCCAAATCTACCTTTTGTTGCAAAGCCTTGCGCAATCTTAAAAAATTAAAAAATGTTAAAAACTGCAAACCTCGGTTTCCCGAGAATTGGTGCTAATCGCGAACTTAAAAAAGCTGTCGAAAGTTATTGGAAAAAAACTTCCAGCCTAACTGATTTACAAAACACAGCTTCAGAAATTAAAGCTAAAAACTGGCAAGCGCAAAAAGCTGCTGGCATCGCTTCTATTCCTTCCAACGATTTTTCTTTCTACGATCAAACGCTAGACACTCTCGCTTTATTCGGCGCGGTTCCTGATCGCTTTAAATTCGCGGGCGAAAATGTTGATCTAGATTTATACTTTGCGATGGCCAGAGGAAACCAAAATCTGGGCGCACAACGCGACGGGATCGACGTTACTGCGATGGAAATGACAAAATGGTTCGACACTAACTACCATTACATCGTTGCTGAATTCAAAAAAACTCAGCAATTCAAAATTTCTTCCAGCAAAATTTTTGACGAATATTTGGAAGCAAAAAAACTTGGAATCGAAACTCGTCCGGTGGTTTTGGGACCAGTAAGCTTCTTGCTTCTTGGCAAAGCTGTTGATGGTTCAAATCGCTTAGATTTGCTTGATAATTTGTTAGTTGCTTACTCTGATCTTTTCAAAAAATTGCAAGAAATCGGCGTTAAAGATGTACAAATTGATGAGCCATTTTTGGTTACAGATTTGTCAGCTGAAGAAATTCAAGCTTACTTAAAAGCCTTCCCACAAATCAAGCAAGCTGCTGGCTCAATCAAACTTCACTTAGCAACTTATTTTGAAAGTTTGGGCAAAAATGCTGCTCTCGCTTTTGATCTTGGAACTTCTTCAGTTCACGTTGATTTAGTTCGCGGATCTGAACAATTTGAGGAAGTTCTAAATCTGACGAAGCCAGACCAATCCTTGTCTCTTGGACTTGTTGACGGTAGAAATATCTGGATCAATAATTTTGAAAATTCAATTTCCCTTGCAAAAAAAGCCGTAGAAAAACTTGGAAAAGATCGCGTAGTTATTGCGCCTTCATGCTCTTTGTTGCATACTCCGGTTGATCTTGCTGCTGAAAGCGAACTTGACGCGGAATTGAAATCTTGGTTGTCTTTTGCCACGCAAAAACTTTCTGAAATTGCCGTGATTGCAAAAGCTGCAGATGGAAAATCAAGCGAAGTTCAAGCTGCCCTTGATGCTAATAAAACAGCAATCGCTGCACGTAAAACATCAAACAGAATCAATAATGCTGAAGTGCAAAAAAGAGTTGCTGCGATTAATGAAGATTTGATGAAACGTAAAAGTGGTTTCGCAGCTCGTAAAAAAATCCAATCAGCTCACATCGATTTACCTCTACTCCCAACTACAACCATCGGTTCTTTTCCACAAACAAAAGAAGTACGTAAATATCGTGCTGATTTCAAAGCTGGAAAACTTTCTGCTGATGATTACGAAAAATTTCTACAGGAAGAAACTGTGCGTACGATTCGCTTCCAAGAAGAAATTGGACTTGATGTTTTGGTTCACGGTGAGTTTGAGCGAAACGACATGGTGGAATATTTCGGCGAACAGCTGGAAGGATTTTTCTTCACTAAAAATGGTTGGGTTCAAAGTTATGGATCACGTTGCGTGAAGCCTCCGGTGATTTTCGGCGATGTTTCTCGGCCATCTGCAATGACAGTTAAATGGGCAGAATTTGCGCAAAGCAAAACTAAAAAAATCATGAAAGGCATGTTGACGGGGCCAATTACGATTCTGCAATGGTCATTTGTTCGCGACGATCAACCTAGAAAAACTACAGCTTTGCAAATTGCTTTTGCCATTCGTGACGAAGTTTGTGATTTAGAAAAAGCTGGAATCAAAATCATCCAAATCGATGAAGCTGCTCTTCGCGAAGGACTTCCAATCTCTCGCGCTAAATGGGCGGATTATTTGAAATGGTCGGTTGAAGCTTTCAGAATTTCTGCATCAGGTGTTGAAGATCGCACACAAGTTCACACTCACATGTGCTATTCCGAATTTAACGACATCATCCAAGCAATTGCTGACATGGATGCTGATGTAATTTCAATCGAAACTTCGCGCTCACAAATGGAATTGTTGAATGCTTTTGTGAACTTCAAATATCCAAATGAAATTGGGCCCGGCGTTTATGACATTCATAGCCCGAGAGTTCCAACTTCAAAAGAAATGGAAGATCTTTTGAAAAAAGCGCTCGATGTTTTGAAGCCAGAGCAAATTTGGGTAAATCCAGATTGCGGTTTGAAAACCAGAGATTGGCCGGAGACTAAAGCTGCTTTGCAACTGATGGTTGATGCGACTAAGGCGGTGAGGGCGGAGATTCAGTAGTTTTTATTTTCAGAGACTCGTAATTTGAGGGATCTTCTCGGTCGAACTCCCTCTCCCTTGAGGGGAGATGGCTGGGGTGAGGGTGAATAAGTAAAGTGAATTACAAAATTTACGCCAACTAAAAAACGAAAATTAAAACTTTTTACGTGGTAATTATTTTAAATTTTGTAGCTGTTGTAAAATTTTACAAAACTTCGCTTACGCTCACCACCCTCACCCCAACCATCTCCCCTCAAGGGAGAGGGGGTTCGACCAAATTTGGAATTAGTAAGTAACAAAAAAGGCGAGAAATCCAAACGGGTTTCTCGCCTTTTTTATTGGGAATTTTTTGGTTCTAAATCAGCGACTCTTTTCACAATTTGGATTGGCGGCATCGCGAATTTTTTGCTCATGCTTTTCTATCAAAATACCAACATGACTTTTTCCTTTTGTCTCTACATGCTTCAATCCAAGTCTCTCAACAAAACTTTCGCTGCTTACTCCTGATTTTGTTAGTGCATCTTGCTCAATTTTTTCACTAAATTTTGGATCATTTTTTAGCGCCGCTGCAATCGGATGCGCTTCGGTTGGAGTGAGTGATTCATCAGTGGCGCCACTAATAATTCTTTTAGCAATTTCAGCGGTCGCTTCAACAGAATCATGCTGATAAACTGCATCAACATTTCCTTTTGCAGTAATTTCTACATGATCTGCTGCACCAAATTGCATTTTATTCATTAGAGCATTGGCTTGTTCTAATGTGGTTAGTTACACCATCTCTTCCAACTCTATCTTTACCAAATGCGCTAAATGCTTCCTCTCAACACCTTCTTCATAAGTTTTTTCATCTTTCAAAGATAATGAATTTTCTTCTTCTTTTAGCAAACCTCCAAAAACTGCATTTCTTAATTTCGCAATTTTTTGAGGAGAAGAAAATGAAGGCTGAATTGTTTCAAATCTTGAGTCTTCTCCTAGAATATTCAGAAAAATTTTATCCATTTCTTCTGCAATTCTAACATTGGCTAAATCATGACCATCAACTTGCCAATCCATTCTTTTATCTTCTGGAAGTTGCAAATTTTCTTCCCTAATTCTTTCGATAATTGTTGATTTTCCTGCTGTTGAAGTTCCAACCAATAAAACTATAGAGGCGGTTTTTGTTTCTTTTCCCATAAATTTTTATGCTTTGTTAAGTAACAGATTGTTGCATTGCTGGAAATGCCAGCCAGATCAAATTGCGAATCGTTTTTTTTTTTTTTGCAACGGAGAATTCCTGTTGAGACTGAATTGATTCAGATTTGTATTTTCTGGTTTTTAAATGTGCCCTTTAAACCATGGGTAGAAATTTTTCTTCCTCACACAACCTTGGATTGGTGGTAATATTTTTTTGCATCGGAATTTTATCTGTCTCTTTGATTCACAGTTGAAGAAGCGCTAGGCGAATTAAATTTTTTAAAGATTTTAGTTTGAAGAAGTTTGCGCAATGCCCCACAAAAAACTCACACCACAGGCCTTGGGAAAACCCGCGACCCAACTCAAGGTCAAATTAAAGCTCCCTTCAGCGCTGCTCTGCAACAAATGCGAGGTATATACCGAAACTGATTCAAGTTACCGAACTCAAAAATAAAGAGTCGGTATATGGGGTTCCCCACGACTGTGGGGCGCAGGCCATCCTGCGTAAAAACAAAATCAATATACTAATCGGCTTCTTGAAGCTGAATTGGTATATTACTACAATCTGCGCAAAATAAGTAGATATTGCCTCGGTGTCATCCCCGCGAAGGCGGGGATCCAGAAGATGGTTTAAGCAAAACTGGATCCCCGCCTTCGCGGGGATGACACCGAGAGATACGTTAGACAGCAGGGAATCGGTCGCTGATTTAAAAAAGATCGAAGAGTAAAAATTCAGCGCTGCTTTTAGTTTTTAATTCGATTTTATTTTCATTTTCGATCGCTGCCGCATCCCCTTCCTCAAGCTCATTTCCATTCACTTGTAATTTTCCGGAAATCATTTGAATCCAGATTTTGTGATTTTTTTCTGTGGTAAAAATTTGCGTTTTTTCTGACAAAAATTTTGCACAAAAAATCTCGGCGTCTTGATTTATTTTTAGTGAGCCATTTTTTCCAGAGCCAGAAACCACAAGGACAAAATTGCTTTTTTTAAATTCGGGTGAAAAAGATTTTTGTCCGTAATTTGGTGTGATATTTTTTTCTTTCGGGAGAATCCAAATTTGTAAAAGATGAGTTTCTTGATCTTTTTTTGAATTAAATTCGGAGTGAAAAACTCCGGTTCCAGCACTCATGATTTGTACTTCGCCAGGTAAAATTGTGCTGGCATTTCCCATTGAATCTTCGTGAGAAAGGGCGCCGGAAATTATGTAAGTTATGATTTCCATATTTTGGTGAGGATGCTTGCCGAAGCCAGCACCAGCAGCGATTTTATCTTCGTTGATTACGTAGAGATTTCCAAAATGCATGTGTTTTGGATCGTAATAATTTGCGAAAGAAAATGTGTGAAAAGATTTTAACCAGCCGTGATTTGCAAAGCCGCGCGCGGTTGATTTTCTGAGCGTGATCATTGTGTTGAATTTTTTATTTTACTCCATGGACCCCGTCATTCGACGGGGTGACAAATTGAGGGTAAGGCGGAGTGACAAACTCTAGGATAATTTTCTCTCGTATGTTGTCACCCCGTCGAATGACGGGGTCCATAAAATTTTCTCTCGAGCTTAATTACCAAATATTTTCTCTCTAATTTCTATGTTTGCTTTTTATTTATCGATTTTTAGATTGCCGCGCCTCCCTTCTAAAAGCTCTAAATTAATCAAGCTCTAACCAAAAGCTTAAAAATTCCAACTGCTGCGAAGCCTTTAAATTCAAGGATCGACAGTATTTTTAATAACTTGCAAAAAACTTTGAAGTATGACCAAAGCAACCTTCCAACGCACCAAGCCTCACGTTAACATCGGAACCATCGGTCACGTTGATCACGGTAAAACGACATTAACCGCTGCAATCACAACTTACCTTTCTAAATCCGGCCTAGCTGAGAAAAAAGGTTACGATCAAA
>CAMCMF010000031.1 GCA_945875865.1 Rhizobium sp. Q54 | reverse complement strand
GTCGGTATATGGGCACCTCTAAAAATTGTCTTTTCCGGTAATTTTGAATTTTAACCCAAATCCGTCATCAGAAATTCGTCTACTTTGCCTAAAACTTGAAACTGCGCGGTTGAAACAATGTTTTTAAATCCGCACTTACGCTGAGTAAGTTTACGTTTTAAAAACATTGTTTCGCCCTTCATTTTCAAGCTTTAGCCAAAGTATCCTGAATTTCTAATGACGGATCTGGGTTAAAATAAATTGAGTTTTTACGTTTTCTGTCATCCCCGTGAAGGCGGGGATTCAGAGCAACTATAGTCTTTCTGGATCCCCGCCTTCGCGGGGATGACACCGAGTTTTTATGTCCCAAATATACCTAATTTCCCCGCCAAGTTTCGATCTAAAAACTTTTTCACCGCGCTTGGAATCCGTTTTAAAAACCGGCTTAGTCCCTGTATTTCAGCTGCGTCTCAAAGATTATCCAAAAAATGAAATCGTAAAAATTGCGCGTGAAATCAAAAAAATCTGTCAGCAAAATAACTGTCTTTTTATTTTAAATGATTCCTACGAAATCGCTGTGGAAGTAGAAGTCGGCGGTGTTCATCTCGGCGAAGGAGATGGATTAATTTCAGATGCTAGAAAAAAATCTCCCACAAATTTTATTATCGGAGCAAGTTGTTACGACTCTCGTCACTTAGCGATGGAAGCAGCAGAGCAGGGCGCTGACTATATTGCCTTCGGTGCCTTTTTTCCAACTACAACAAAAATCACTCGCGCTAAAGCGGAGCCGGAAATTTTAGAATGGGCCAGTGAAATATTGAATTTACCGATTGTAGCGATTGGAGGAATTTCTGATAAAAATGCATCAGGATTAGTCAAGTCAGGCGCAGATTTTTTGGCGGTGATTTCTTATGTATGGAATCATGCAGAAAACGAGGTTGTCGCGATAAAAAATCTTCATCGAGTTATTGCTAAATAAACTATTTTATTAATTTTCAAAAATTCCTCTTGTCAAAATAATTTTAGCTGAAATTTTAGCTGGCGTTGGGAGTCGTGCCGAATAAAAAACCCCTTGCGGGAAATAGGACACGATACGCTGGGTTTGCGTAGTGGTGGCTCCTGACATTTTCTACAAATAAAAAAAACCCTCTCAAACATTGGTTCGAGAGGGTTTTTTATTGCCTAGAGTTTTTCTTTTGATTCAAACTGCTGTAGTTCAAATCCGCAAAAGAAATTAGGGGCATCTCGAAAAATCCTAATTTTTAGAGGCCCCCTTAGGTTACTTGGATTTTTTGGAATTATGCAGCAATAAAAAATCGGCCAGCACGCAAGCCATCATAGCCTCACCAATAGGTACGGCGCGGATTCCGACGCAGGGATCGTGGCGGCCTTTGGTGATTATTTCGCAGTTATTGCCGTTGATATCGATAGTTTTTCTTGGGATTAAAATTGAGCTGGTTGGCTTAACGGCGAACCTCACCACGATATCTTGGCCGGAAGAAATTCCGCCCAAAACTCCACCGGAGTGATTTGAGGAGAAATTTAATTTTTCATTATTATCAACCCCCATCGCGCCGCTAAGGCGTTCGCTCGATCCCCCTAAACTAAGGGATCCAATCCACATTTCATCCGCTAATTCACTTCCTTTCATTTTTGCTGCTTCCATTCCGAAGCCAATCTCCACGCCTTTTACGGCATTGATCGACATCATTGCTGAAGCTAATCTCGCATCCAATTTATTGTAAATTGGCTCACCCAAACCGATGGGAACATTTTTCGCCACAATCTCGATAATCGCGCCAACAGAGTCGCCAGATTTTCTGATCTCGAGTAAATAATCTTCAAAATTTTGCGCGGCTTTTTTATCAGGACAGAAAAAATCATTTTTGGAAATTTCAGAAAAATCCATATTTGAGCGATCAATTTTTCTCTCGCCGATTTGGGTTAAATATCCTGTAATCTGAATATTATTTTTTTCGGTGATTTTTTGTGCAATTGCTCCCGCAGCTACGCGCATTGCGGTTTCGCGAGCTGATGATCTGCCGCCGCCGCGATAATCACGAATGCCATATTTTTTGAAATAAGTGTAGTCGGCGTGGGAGGGGCGAAACTTGTCTTTGATCTCGGAATAATCTCCCGATTTATGATCTTGGTTAAAAATTATTAGACTGATCGGAGTGCCGGTGGTCTTGCCTTCGAAGATGCCGGATAAAATTTTTACTTGATCGGGCTCTTGTCTTTGGGTGGTAAATTTTGATTGTCCGGGACGTCTTTTATTCAAATGTTTTTGAATATCGCTTTCATTCAAATCAATCATCGAAGGACAGCCGTCAACTACGCAGCCGATTGCTTCGCCATGGCTTTCGCCCCAAGTTGTAAAAGAAAAAAGTTCGCCAAATTTATTGCTCATTTTTTGGTTTTGGTTTGGTTTTATTAAGAATTAAAATCGGATTTTTTGTGAAAACTAAATGATCTCCCTCTTCATCAATTTTTAATTCTCCGGCAGTTATTCTGCCGATGTCTCCTTCGGCGAAAACGTCATATAACAAGGCTTCGCTCTCATCCTTGTGAAAAGCTTTTTTAGCGCGAATATTGTAAATTTGAGTGTCATTATATTGAAATTTTATGCGCGGATTGGTCATAATTTTTTCAGTCTTATATTCTTTAACTCCCTTTTCATATTCGCTGACTAATTTAATGGTGCGACTTCTATTGAAAGCGTAAAAAATATAAACAAATAATCCGGATACAATCAAGCAATAGCAAAGGTTGGTCAGAAAGTTTCTGATTCGAGAATGTGAGTGAAAAACCTGTAATATTCTTTGTGTTTGTAGATCCATTATCTTCGGCCAGTGCTTTTTTTAGTTTTCTCAATGGTTACAGAAAAAGATTCAACTTCTTCAACGGTTTTCATTTTATCAATTTCGACTTTGCATCTTTTTATTCGACTATCTTGCATAATTTTTTTTATGACTTCTGCAGCAAGTTTTTCAATTAAATTATATCGGCTTTTTAGGACTAAATCTTTAATTTTTGTTGTAAGTTCTGCATAATCAATAGCATCAGAAAGCTTGTCGCTAGCGGTTGATTTGGTATTTTTAGTTTCAACTTCAACATTAATTATTAATTCACGGTGGGATTTTTTTTCCCAGTCATAAACACCAATTATAGTTTGTAATCTGAGATTTTTTATTTTGATTAACATGATTTACTTAAGAAATAAAATGCTGAGAACTAGCTTTGACGGGCGCTCAAACTAAAACGTAAATGATAATGATAAACGATAAAATTATTCCTTTAGAAAATTACCGTAAACCTAAAAAAAATATTAATATGTTCTTCCTGGCTATTTTTATTGGAGCCTTTGTGGGCTTAGCTTCTTGGCATTATTTTGTTGAAAATGTTGCTGCAACTGACGTCGCAATTACACCATCGCAAAACATTAATTTTAATTTGATCCCACCAATTTCAATGACCACTGGGCAAATTGCGAATGAATTTGAAAGAGCTGATGGCAAGCCTATTTTGCTCTATGTTTACACAACTTGGTGCAAAGTTTGTACGCAAAATTTTGCTGCAATAAATGAAATTGCTCGCGAATTTCAAGCAACTGATTTGCAAGTTTTAACTTTAGCAATTGATCGCGATATCGATGAGGCAACCCTGCAAAGCTATTTAAACTCTTTTGGTAAGCTTTATTTTCAGCCGCGTTTTCTTTCTTTCAAAGAAGGCTTTATCGAATTTTTGCAAAAGAAAAATATCAGCTATGGCAATCGGATTCCCTTTACAGTGTTGATCGCGCGCGATGGTGAAGTGGTGACAAAATTTACTGGAACTAAGGGCAAAAATTATCTGCGTAATAAAGTTATCAAGCAGCTTTAAAATTGAATGGACCCCGTCATGAAGACGGGGTGACAAACTGAGGGAGTTCACACCCCATTGGTTGTCACTCCGTCTTCATGACGGGGTCTACACCCAAACCAACTAATTCAATGATCATAAAATTTTTCAACACTCTAACCCACAAAGAAGAAGCGCTAACGCCGCTAGATCCCAAGCATTTAAAAATGTATGTTTGTGGTCCGACAGTTTACGATCGTCCACATCTTGGTAATGCCAGATCGATCGTAGTTTACGACATGCTTTATCGCTTTTTTCTACTCACTTTTCCGCAAGTTACCTACGTTAGAAATATCACCGATGTTGATGATAAAATTAATGCCGCAGCGAAAGAGCAGGGCATTTCGATTCAAGAATTAACTAAAAAAATTACGCAGTTTTTTTACGATGATATCAAGGCGCTAAATGTTTTATCTCCTACAGTAGAGCCGCGTGCCACCGCTCACATTCCGGAAATGATTGTGATGATTGAGCGGCTCATTGCAAAAAATCATGCTTATGTTGCACAAGGTCATGTGCTTTTTGATGTCGCATCTTACAAAAATTATGGCGCACTTTCTAATCGCAATCTTGATGAGTTGATCGCGGGTTCACGAATTGAAGTGGCATCTTACAAAAAAAATCCACTCGATTTTGTTTTGTGGAAACCGGCGGATTCCGAAGATGATATTTCGAGTGTTTTTGAAAGCCCTTGGGGCAAGGGTCGCCCCGGTTGGCACATTGAATGTTCGGCAATGAGTTCGAAATATCTAGGTGTTGATTTTGATGTTCATGGCGGCGGTGCGGATTTACAATTTCCGCATCACGAAAATGAAATTGCTCAAAGCTGTTGCGCCAACGAGGGTTCGCATTTTGCGCACTTTTGGATTCATAACGGATTTTTGACGGTGAATGGTGAGAAAATGAGCAAGTCGCTGAAAAATTTTATTACCGTGCGCGACCTTTTGGATAAAGGAGTTTCAGGGGTTGTGATTCGCTATCTTTTGCTTTCAACTCACTATCGTAAGCCTTTCGATTTTAATCAAAAAGCGCTTGATGATGCGGAAAAATCAATCGAAAAATTTTATGCAGTTTTGGATGAATCGAAGCTTGTAGCGGCAAAAAATAAAAAGCCTTCCGCCGAGATTTTACAATGCTTAGCCGATGATTTGAATATTTCAAAAGCCACGGCTTTATTGCATGAAATGGTCAAAAAAATCAAAGCAACTAACGACCAAAATACCAAAGACGAATTAGCTGCGGCGCTTGATTTTCTTGGTTTGGCCGACGCTAAATTCTTTGCTAAAAAAGATAGTTCAGTCGATGAATCTTACATTGAGGAACAAGTCAATTTGCGCTTAAAAATGAAGCTAGAAAAGAATTTTGCTAAGGCGGATGAAATCAGGCAAGATCTGCTTGCACAAGGTGTGGTTTTGGAGGATATTTCGAAGGAAAAAACAATTTGGAAAATTAGCTAAATTTTGGTGACCATATTTTTTTTGCGAAGGCGCCCTTAATGTACTTTCGGTGTCACTCCGCACTTGTTGCGGGGTGACGCCGAAGTAGTTAGCTAAATCTTAAGCTGAATTTTGACCGGATGTTCAATTATTTGTTTGAATAATTGGTAATCGTCAGTTTCGAATTTTTTATCGATTTCAAATTCCATCACCATGGTTTTTTCTTCCAGCCCTTTAAGCTTATATTGCTGTAAACAAGGGCATTGGTAGCGAACTATATATTTTTCCACTTCCTTAGGTTCGACAATTAATTTAGGACGAAGAACCATCATTTTTTTGGAAAGATTCTTGATGTGAAAAGTGGCGACATGTTTTCTGTTAGTTGGGGTAATAATAACAGCTTCTTCAGCAAAAAATTGTAGATTTTCTTTGTAAGTACTTGTCGAAAATTCTACTTCAAAATCCTTTTTACCTTCTGATTTTGGCATGTAGTAAGAAAGGAAGAAGGGCCGGCATGATTGAGTTAATAGGCAATACCAGTTGTAAGGCTGTATGACAAAACCAACTACAACTATAATCACTAATAGGCGAATGGCGAGGCGAAGAATCGGAGACATAAAATAATCTTTAATTGAATGAAGAAATCTAGAATTTAGAACCGCGTTGAAATCAAACTTATCAAAAAAATGTCATCAACAAAAACAGCTTTGCAAGAGCCATTTAAAAAATTTTCTACTTGGTTAGATAAGGCTGTCGCCACTAAAGAAATTGTGGAGCCAACGGCCATGTGTCTTTCTACGGTTGCTGAAGGTGGAGTACCTTCGTCAAGAATGATTTTGCTGAAAAAATTTGATGAGCGCGGCTTTTGTTTTTTTACTAATTTAACCAGTCGCAAAGGCAAGGAATTGAATATAAATAAAAATGTCGCGCTTTGTTTTTATTGGGGAGTGCTTGCTTTTCAGGTGAGGATTGAAGGTGTAGTTGAAAAAGTTTCTATTCAAGAAGCTGACGAATATTTTTCTTCACGAAGACGTGGTAGTCAAATTGGCGCTTGGGCTTCAAAACAATCTCATGAAATGAAAGAATGGAGTGAGTTTGAAGAAAGAATCAAAACAATTTCTGCTGATTTCGCCGGACAAGAAATACCACGCCCGCCTTTCTGGTCAGGCTTTCGTGTCGTTCCAAAAAGAATAGAATTTTGGGAAGAAGGTGAATTTCGTATTCATCGCCGCGAAGTTTATGAGCGGGATTTGGAAGGCTGGATTGTGAAAAGAATTTATCCTTAAAAAATGCGTAAAGCTTTTTCCTTAATTGAGTTATCCATTGTTATACTAATCATCGGCATTCTTATTGCTGGCGTGACTCAAGGCAGCCGGATGGTGCGTGAAATGAGATTGCAAGCAGCGCGGGCGCAGACCAATAGTGCGCCGGTTCTTTCAATCAATGATATTTTAATGTGGGTTGAAACGACTTCGACCGCTAGTTTTACTGAAGTGGAAGCAACTGATGGCCTAACTGTTTCGAACTGGTATGACATCAATCAGACTTCAACTATAAAAAATAATCCTACCCAAGCCTCATCAGGCAATCGCCCGACTTATATTTTAAGCTGTATAAATTCACTGCCTTGTCTGCGCTTTGATGGTACGAATTCTTATTTTACTTTTGATGGAACTGCGCTGGCTCTAACAAATTTTTCCGTGATTGTAGTTGAGCAAAGAAGAAGTAATATAGTGACGAATTATTTTATTGGCGGCACTAATGAATCGAGCAACGCCTTGCTGCATCTGGGTTATCGCGATGATACGCATATCACTTTTGCGCAATATTTGAATGATATAAATATTGCTGTGTCTGCTTATTCAAGTCCAACTCCTATGATTCATGTTTTTACTCATAGCTCAACTGCTGGAAAAAATTATTATTCCAACGGCGTGCAAATGATGACAAATTCCGGTGCCACCACCGGTCTCAGTAGTTTTGCAAATGCCAGAATTGGCTATTACGGAAATTTTCCGCCCGTACTTTTTAATGGCGACATTGCCGAAATTATAATTTTTCGCAAAGCTCTTAAAAACGAAGAGAGAAGATCTATAGAATCTTATCTTGGCAAAAAGTGGAACATTAAAGTGAGTTAATATGTTAGAAAAAGATTTCTACAAACTCTGCGAAGATGCTCTATCCACTCTTGCGCAAGAGCTTGAAAAAAAAGATGGCAACTCAAAACTTGATTTCGATTATTCCGATGGAATTTTGAAGATCGTGATTCTTGTGGATAAAAAGACCTATGTCATAAATCGCAATTCAGGCAATCAAAAAATTTGGTATTCTTCGCCACTCACTGGCGCTGATTATTTTGCTTTTGATGAAAAAACAAAATCATGGCTAGACGCTAAAGGAGAGGAGTTATCCCAAAAATTCTTCTCAGAAATTCAACCTTACCTTTAATAAAAAATGAAAAAAATATTACTAATCGAAGGCGATGGAATTGGTCCTGAAGTTGTTACTCAAGCGAAAAAAATTATCGATTTTTTCTCCAAAAATACTGACAAAAAATTTGAAACTGAAAAAGCTCTTTTAGGCGGCGTTGCTTATGATGAATATGGCACACCTTTTCCGCTAGAAACTCTGGAATTAGCTAAAAAATCAGATGCGATTTTGCTTGGCGCGGTCGGCGGCCCGAAATGGGAATCGTTGGAATATCAATATCGCCCAGAACGTGGCTTGCTCGGCATCCGCAAAGAGTTAGAACTTTTTGCAAATTTGCGTCCGGCAAAAGTTTTTAACGCGCTAACCGACAGTTCAACCTTGAAGCGTGAAGTGGTTTTGGGTTTGGATATGATGATCGTTCGTGAATTAACCGGGGATCTTTATTTTGGAGAACCGCGCGGCGTTACAACTCTTGCAGACGGCTCCAGACAAGGCGTTAACACCATGACATACAATTCCAAAGAAGTGGAAAGAATTGCTCATATCGCTTTTAATTTGGCCAATGTTCGTGGCAAAAAACTTTGCTCAGTTGATAAAGCAAACGTCATCGAAACCACTGAAATGTGGCGCGAAGTGGTGAGCGAAATTGGTCAAAAACAATATCCACAAATTCAACTTTCTCACATGTATGTTGATAATGCCGCCATGCAATTGGTGCGCAATCCCAAGCAGTTTGATGTGATTGTTACTGGAAATATGTTTGGCGATATTTTATCTGACACCGCCTCAATGTTAACCGGCTCGCTTGGCATGCTGCCTTCGGCTTCTCTTGGCGCAAAACAAGCTGATGGAAAACAATTTGCACTTTACGAGCCGGTGCATGGTTCAGCTCCAGACATTGCCGGCAAAAATATTGCTAATCCTTTGGCAACAATTTTGAGCTTGGGAATGATGTTTAAATATTCTTTTGGTTTTAACAAAGAGGCAGAATTAATCGAAAAAGCGGTGGAAAATATTTTGAATAAAGGTTTCCGCACCGCAGATATCGCCAATATCGCCGAAGCTAGAGTTTCATGCTCTGACATGGGAGATAAAATCGCTGAAGAACTTAAAACTCTGTTATTATTTTCATGAAACAAACCTGCGCAATTTTAATTTTTTTGCTGTTTCTTAGCTCTGAAGTTTTTGCGCAGGCTGTTGCCACTTCCACTAGTTTTGATGATCGCGCTGTTTGTGAAGAAAATAAAGGCGTATGGCGCGAGTTTGGAAATGGTTGTGTTGATGAATGTTATCCGAAATTTGATAAATTTGTTATTTGCACTAGCGCCATCACCTTTGGCTGCGATTGCGGTAAGGGCAGATGTTGGAATGAAAAATCCTGCGCTTCCGTAATCCAATATAAAAAAGTTTTTGATCAAAAATTTGACGAGGAAAAAAAAATTCAGGAAGAGGCTAAGCAAAAAAGAAAGGCGGAATCAGATTACAACGCTGGGGTAATAGTGGATGATTTGATTAAGAAAAATCAAAATCGTATTACCTCGGTTTCAGATGTTGAAGGTACAATCAAAAATAATTACAGCGAATTTTATAATGCTAATATTGATCCTGCTACGAGTGGTGTTATTAATGCTGCGCAATCAGTAATTTCTAAGGCGGATAAAAGTTTAGATTCGGCAACAGCAGAAATTATGCCGCCAGAAGCTCCGCCAATCGTGATTAATAATAGTAATGCAGAAGTGCCATCGTTGTTTTTAAAACAGGAAAAAACAAAGCAACAAAATCAAGTACAAGCAACTGGCAATCAATCTGGGTCGACAAATAATGCTGCGCAGACTTTACCAATAATTCCACTGCCATAATCAACAGCGCTTCAAATGCTAAATGATAAAATTTACTTTCTGGTTCTGCGTCTTTTAGGCAGGTTATTCGGTCTTTTGCTGATCGTTTTTTCGCTGATTTTTACTTTGGCACTTTTTAGCTTTGATGCTGCGGATCCTTCGTTCAACACGGTTTCAACTGAAGATCACGTCAATAATTGGCTTGGTTCTTTTGGTTCGCATATTGCAGATCTTTCCTTTCAGCTCATCGGTATTCCTTCTTTTTTATTAGCTTTAGTAATTTTCAGTATCGGCTCAAAAATGAGTAGCCGCGCTGGCGCAAGAAATTTAATGCCGAAAATTATTTTGATACCATTCGCTATTTTATGTTTTTCAATATTCTTCGCAGCCTTGCCACAACCAAGTTGGTGGGAATTTAATTCTCTTGGTGGTTACGATGGCCGATTTATTTTAGCAAAAATTCCTTATCTTCCGATTGCTGCAACTGCAATAATTTCGCTGCTTTTCGGCCTAGTTATAATTTCAATCATCATCGAATTATCCTTGAGGGATTGGATTTATTTTTTCCGCTACAGCTTTGTTACTACGCGCTTCTTCTACGAAAAATTATTACAATCTATCAAGGATGAGCAGCCACAATTGCAGCCACGTCAAAGCTTCGAAGTTGAAGTAAAAGAAAATCTTAATCAAAATTTAGAAGGGAATGAAGATGAGGAAGATGAAAATAAAGTCACAAAAACTTTGAAGCAAAAATTAAAAGCCACCAAAACAAAAAAGCCCACGCATCTTACAAAATCAAACTATCAGCTCCCAACTACAGATTTATTAACTGATCGTTCCGCTGAAAATAAAGATAAAAAAGTTAACAAAGAAGTAGTTGAAAATCAGTCGAAAATGTTGCTAAAAATTCTCGATGATTTTGGCGTTTCCGGTGAATCAAATGGGGCGCGAGTTGGTCCAGTTGTAACTTTGCATGAATTCGAACCATCGGCAGGAACCAAGGCTTCACGAGTGATTGGATTGTCTGATGATATCGCGCGTTCGATGAGTTCAGTTTCAGCGCGCATCGCTGTAGTTCCGGGAAAAACCGCCATTGGTATCGAATTGCCAAATCCAAAACGCGAAATGATTTTCTTGCGTGAGCTACTTGAAACCAAGGATTACAAATTTTCACAAAGTTCTTTGCCGATAATTTTGGGCAAGGATATCGCTGGTGAAGTGATGATTGCTGATCTCGCTAAAATGCCGCATTTATTGATCGCAGGAACGACAGGTTCGGGAAAGTCCGTCGGTTTAAACGTGATGATTTTGTCGCTGCTTTACAAGCTTCGCCCCGATGAATGTAAGTTCATTATGATCGATCCAAAAATGTTGGAGCTTTCAGTTTATGATGGAATCCCGCATCTTTTATCTCCAGTTGTAACTGAGCCCGGAAAAGCTGTGATCGCGCTCAAATGGGTGGTCGCGGAGATGGAAGATCGTTATCGTTTAATGTCAAATTTCGGCGTGAGAAATATTTTGGGTTACAATGAAAAAGCTGAGAAAGCGATAATCACTGGCGAAAAATTTTCGCGCAAAGTGCAGGTAGGATTTGATCCGAGCAATGGTCAGCCAATTATTGAAGAGATAGAATTCGATCCAAAAAAATTACCTTTCATCGTGGTGATCGTTGATGAAATGGCGGATTTGATGATGGTGGCAGGTAAGGAAATTGAAAATTCAGTTCAGCGTTTAGCGCAGATGGCGCGTGCTGCGGGAATACATTTAATTATGGCGACGCAACGTCCGTCAGTTGATGTGATTACCGGCGTGATTAAAGCGAATTTCCCGACGCGAATTTCTTTCCAAGTTACATCAAGAATTGACAGTCGCACGATTTTAGGAACGCAGGGAGCTGAACAGCTTCTAGGGCAGGGTGATATGATTTATATGTCGGGAGGTAGCAAATTAGTTCGTGCTCACGGACCATTTTGCTCGGATACTGAGATCGAAAATATCGTAAATTTCATCAAGTCTCAAGATGCTAGCGAATTTGAAGTTGAGGAAAAAATTTCTTTTGAAGTGGCGATTCCAAATATGTCCGCTGGTGCTGGAGATGACTATTCTGGCGCTGAATCAGGAAGCGATGAAGATCTTTACAATAAAGCCGTGATGATTGTGCGTCGTGATAAAAAAGCCTCGATCAGCTACGTACAACGTCAGCTACGAATCGGTTATAATCGAGCAGCTACTTTAGTTGAAAAAATGGAAGAAAATGGCGTGGTCACGCCGCCGAATATTTCTGGAAAAAGAGAAGTGGTGGAAGAATAATCACCCGACTCAAGTGCGTTGCACTCGAGCCACCCTATTTTTCAAAGAGGGTTGGAAACCATATTGATTTTGTTTTTACGCACGAGGGCGTGCGCCCCACGGTCATGGGGAACCCCGTATACCGACTCTTTATTTTTGAGTTCGGTATCTTTTGAATTGGTTTCGGTATAAAGTAATTGAGAAATAGCTCGCGCCCCTTTTAAATGCGGTTTCGCAAATCTTACTTTCCCCCTAAACTAAAATTTATCCAAAATGCTAAATAATCTTTTCATCTCCGACGCTCTTGCTCAAGGCGCTGAAGCCGTTGCTGCAACTCCAAATGAGTTTTCTTTTTCAAGCTTTGTGCCATTGGTTCTGATTTTTGTGATTTTCTATTTTTTGATTATCAGGCCACAAACTAAAAAAATGAAAGATCATCAAGCAATGGTGAACAATCTTAAAAGTGGGAATAAAGTCGTGACTAGTGGTGGAATTGTTGGTGTCGTGAAAGATGTTTTTGAAAAAGAAAACCAAGTAGAAATTGAAATTGCTGAAAATGTTCGCGTCAAAGTTCTTAGACAATATGTGACCGAAATCGTTACTGACGAAAAATCTAAAAAATAATTTAAATCACCCAAAATAATTTAAATCACCCGACTCAAGTGCAAAAGCACTTGAGCCACCCTCTTTTTCAAAGAGGGTTGGAGCCTCCTTTGCAAAAGGAGGTGGCTGAGCCTGAAAGGCGAAGTTGGAGGATTTAATAAAATTAAAAATTACATGCTGAACTTTTCAAAAACCAAAATTTTCTTCATAATTCTGATCTGTCTTGGAACCTTAATTTTAGCGCTTCCATCACTTATTTCAGAAAGTAATAAATCCCCAATTTTGAAAAGTTTGGTAAAAATTCTGCCGCAACAAAAAGTTAATCTCGGTCTTGATTTGCGGGGCGGTTCACAATTGATGTTGGAAGTTGATTTTGATTATTACATCGCAGAACAGCTCAATAATTTACGTGAAGAAATAAAAAATTCTTTTCGCGACGAATCTGTTCGCGTGATTCCAGAGATCTCTGGTAGTAAAATTATTTTTATAATAACTGACGAAAATCAAAAAAAATTAGCCAAAAAACTGGTTAAAAAATTATCCAAAAATATTGAAATTTCTGAGTCCGGTGCTTTGGTTGAAGTTTATTTTGCTCGCGATGAAATCGCTTTAATCAGACAAAATCTCATCAAGCAATCAATTGAAATTATACGTCGCAGAATTGACGAAAGCGGCACTAAAGAGCCAACGATTCAAGCTCAAGGCGAAAGTAGAATTTTGCTGCAAGTTCCAGGAATTAAAAATTCTTCTGATCTAAAGTCACTTCTAGGAAAAACTGCCAAAATGACATTTCATTTTCTTGGAGATTCCTACTCTTCAGCTGATGTAATGCAGATTTCAGATTATGAAGGCAGAAGCTATCCCATCAAAAAAGAAGTGATTTTAAGTGGCGATCTTTTGACTGATGCCAGTCCAACTTATCACGAAGGTCAGCCGGCAGTTTCTTTTCGTTTTAATGCGGTTGGAACCAGAAAATTTGCGGAAATTACCAAAGAAAATATCGGTAAAATTTTTGCTATTGTGCTTGATGGAAAAGTTATTACTGCGCCGCGTATCAATACGATAATCAATCAAGGTTCAGGCGTAATTTCTGGAAGTTTTACTACCGAAGAAGCCAATGAAGTTGCTCTTCTACTCAGAGCCGGCGCACTTCCAGCTCCATTAAAAATTATTGAAGAGCGAACAGTTGGCCCATCTCTTGGACAGGATTCAATCAATAATGGCGCCATTTCATCAATTGCTGGCCTTGCTTTTGTGGCAGTCTTCATGATGATTTTTTACGGCTTCTTCGGACTTCTAGCCAATCTCGCGATGGTAGTAAATATCTTGATGATCATTGCTGTTTTATCCTTAATCGGCGCAACTCTAACCCTTCCCGGAATTGCTGGCATAGTTTTAACAATTGGTATGGCGGTTGATTCTAACGTGCTGATTTTTGAGCGTATCAAAGAGGAATTGCGTGAGAAAAAATCTGTCTTTGCTGCTGTTGAACAAGGCTTCGATCAAGCCTTTCGAACCATTACCGATTCTAACTTAACAACTCTAATCATCGCCTTTTTTCTTTATGCTTTCGGTAACGGACCGGTTAAAGGTTTTGCGGTAACTTTATCGATTGGTATCGTCGCTTCAATGTTCTCCGCGATAATTTTAACGCGCATGATGATCTCAATTTGGCTGAAAAAACGTAAGCCGCAAAAGCTGAGCCTGATTTGATGAGGCCATTTGCAAAGTTACAATATTGCGCCGCCTTTCTTTTTCTTATTTTAATCGCCAAAAATTCTTTTGCTATTCCGGCCTTTAAACAGAACAAATCTTCTGGGATTGCTTCGGTTTTAAAAGCGGATCAGGTTGATGCTGACAGAAATGAAAATGTTTTAATTGCCAAAGGCAATGCTGAGTTGAGAAACGATAATAACGTGATTTTTGCTGATCGCATGACTTACAGCAAAGATAAAAAAATCATCCGCGCTATCGGAAATGTTAAGATGAAAAATTTTGAAATCGGCAATTTGCTGTCTAGTGAAGCTGAGGTGAAAGATGATTTTAGCAGTGCAAAATTTTTGAATAGTGAGATAGTTTTTCAGGATGGCTCTTATTTGAAATCGCCGGAAATTGATCGCGAAACTGCTACCTCAACCACACTTTACAATTCAACATTTTCGCTTTGTCCAGATGAAGACATAGCCGCTGATAATAGCTTGGCTGGGAAAGGTTTTGATATGGCGGTAATCTCATCAACTCGCAATAATATCAATAAAGCAGAGAATATGATGAGAATGAAGCACTGCATTTTTAAGATTTACAGCCTGCCAGTTTTTTATTCTCCTTACATGAAAATTCCGTTGCCGTCGAAGGAAAGGCATTCCGGTTTTTTGCCGCCGAGTTATGCAAAAAATAGTAACTTCGGTCTCTCGTTAAAAGTGCCATATTACGTCAATATTGCGCCGAATATGGATTTGCTCGTGACGCCGCAAATCGGCTTGGATAGTAATCAAGTTTTAGTTTCTAACGAATTTCGTCATCTCACCACTTATGGAAGATATAATCTTAAAATTGATGTCGCCAATAATGAGTTGAAAAAAACAGCCATTAATGCTTCAGCTCTGAGCGCAAGTAGTGCCTCGCTTCTTGATGAAAGTAATAAAAAATATCGCTGGGCGACTTCGGGCAAAGGTCTTTTTGATTTTACTAAAAATACTGGTTTGGACTTTGAAGTAAATACCATTTCTGATCCGAATTATTTGCGTGATTATCGCTACTATTACGTCGCCTATACTGAATCAAAAGTGAATCTCGATTACATTAAAGGGCGAGATTATTATTCGATAAAGTCAATTAGATTTCAGGAGTTGCAGAATAAGGCTTATGCCAATGAGGCGGCATTCGTTTTGCCATCAGTCAGCACTTACAATGAAACTAAGAAGCCGATGTTTTTCAAAGAGAAATATGCGCTGACCACAAATTTTACTAGCGTCAATCCCTCGGAAGGAATGCAATATCGTCGCGCTACTATTGTTCCTGAAGTTAAGGTTCCATTCAATGTAAAAGGAAATTTGTTTGAAGTCGATGCCAAGGCGCAGGGCGATCTTTATTGGATTGAAAATAATTTTAAAACTACTGCCAGAAGTAACAATTATGATGCGCTGCAAACCAATTATAAGCCGGAAGTTTCTGCCACTTGGAAGTTGCCCTTAATGAAAAAAGCTAAACTGAATACGCTGATTTTTGAGCCGATGGTTACTATCGTTTCAAGCTCTTACAAAAAGCCTTCCAGGAATGTCGCCAATGAAGATAGTAATAGTTCAGAATTGACTGTTAGTAACCTATTTATCTCGGATAGAATTTATGGTTATGATCGCAATGAGGCAGGAGAGCGCGCCAGCTATGGTTTTAAATCTTCATTATTTAACAGCTTGGGAGAATTTGGTTTAACTATCGGACAAAGTTACCGTATCAAAGCACCAAGCCAAGATGTTGTAATCAGCGGCTTTGCAGATAATAACAAATCAAATTTAGTTGGTCAGGCGCTTTATAAAGCAGGAAAGAATTTTTCTATTTTTTACACTTTTCAACTCAATGAATCAAGTTACCGCAACGACATAAACCAAGTGATTGTGAATTTAGCTTTTGATTATATCACTCTAAGTACCGATTATATTTTATTAAAAAAAAGCACCCAAAATCCTCTAAAAAAAGAGCAGATGACGATCGGAGCTAATGTAAAATTGGGAAATAAATGGAGTGCAAAATTTTCTACCAGTGAGGATTTAGTTCTTGATAGGACATTGCTACGCAGCCTGCTTCTAAGTCGCGATGGTACCTGCACAGTTTTTGGCATATCAATCACCGAAACAAATCCCAGCGCTTTAGTTAAAGCGCAAAGAAGTATTAGTTTTAATATAGTTTTTAAAAATTTGTAAAAATTTTAGTTGATAGTCGATAGTCCGATAGTCGATAATTAAACCCAGATCCGTCATTAGAAATTCCAAAAACACTCGGTCTAATTATCCTCCCTCAAGGGGAGGATAATGGGACCAAGGCTTTAGGAAGAATTGTGGATTTCTAATGACGGATCTAGGTTAAAACAAATTCAAACCATGCTATTGACTATTAACTAACTTTTATTTTATGACCAAAGAAACCTCAGACGATAATTTTCAAAAAGACGTAATCGAATCAACAAAAGTGGTGTTGGTAGATTTTTGGGCGCCATGGTGCGGACCTTGTCGTCAACTCTCTCCGATCGTTGATGAAGTAGCAAAAGAACTCGGCGATAAAGTCGAAGTTTTCAAATGTAATGTTGATGAAAATCCTGAAGTGCCATCAAAATTTATGGTGCGTGGAATTCCAAGTTTGATGATTTTTAAAGGTGGAAAATTGATTGATACAAAAGTTGGATCGCTGCCAAAATCTGCTTTGATTGAGTGGGTTAAAAACAATTCATAAATGTTGGAAAAATTTTATCTAAACAAAGAAAAGATTTTAAAAAAATCACAGGAATTTTTTTCAAACTCCAATTCGCAAATTCCAAAAGTTGGATGTGAGTTGGAGTTTTTTTTGTTGGAAAAAAATTCGCTAGACTATGCGCCACCTGAAGCAGTTACTGAATTTATTCTTGAGTTAAAAAAATTTTATAAGTGCGAAAAAGAGCGCGGTGTTTCGCAAATTGAAATCAAAACTGATTTTACGGCGGATCTTGCTGCCTTATGCCGAGAGTTAGATGATTGCAAAAATCACGTCGCAAAACTTGCTGAAGAAAGAAATCTGCGCACCTCTTTTCTGGCCCAGCCTTTTTTGGATGATTGTGGCAGCTCCTTACAATTCAATATCACGCTACATGATTTTGAAGATAAGAATCTTTTTCTATCCGATGAAATTTTACTCAAAAACTGTGCTTCTTCGCTGCTTCTAGCAACTAACTCCATGATGATTTTCTTAGCTCCAACGCAAGAAGATTATCAGCGTTTTGATTGTGGAATAAACCAAAAACTTTTCGAAAATGGTAATTTTAGTGCGCCAATAAATTTAAGTTTTGGCGTTGATAATCGCACTTGCGCCATTCGCATTCCAGCTACCACAAAAGACCGACCAACTAAAAGATTGGAATATCGTTTAGCCGCCACTGGCGCTGATCCGTGGCTTTGCATTTCTGCAATGCTATTGTCGCTAAAATGTCATGCCGAACTCAATTCTTCGCAAATTTTTGAGCAAATTTATGGCAATGCTTTTGACGAACAATATCAGCTAAAAAGTTTTTGTAAAACTTTGCAGGAGGCAGAAGAAAATTTTTGGCGAGAAGAAAATTTTATTCGTAAAAAGTTTGAGGAATATGAGTGAGCAGAGGAAATCTTGTTACATTTAAGGATAGCCTTAAGGCGTTATTTATTTCTCGTCTAAATCTTATTAAAAAAGGTGAAGAAGTTAATTTTATTTCTGACGGTGGTGTGGCGCTTTATGGAGATGTGCTTGAAGAAATTTGTAAAACTATTTCTGAAATCAAACAAAAATTCCCCGAAAAAGTTAATAAATGTGCTTTATTTGCTTCTGTAGAAAACGAGCTGTGGAGAGAAGAATTTAAAAAGAATTTTTATAAAATTTTTATCGACCGTCTCTACTGCAAATCAGATGGAGATGTACCTCATTTACAATTCAATAAAACTAGCCTTGAGGGAAATTCTCAAGGTGCTGATTTATGCTATGCCGAAGGTTTTGCCTTGGGTTTTCTTGAAATGCTCAGTGAAGTTCAAAAACAATTTGAAAAAGCTGATGCTGCTAATATCGCTGAGAAAGATTTTCTAAATTTATTGATAAATTTTAACAAAATAGTTACCGGCAGTGAAGATAATATTGTAGCAAATGTGGGTCGTAGCTTCGGTGCTGTAGCAACTTATCAAGACATTGCTAGAAGAAAAGCCGCTCAAAATAAATACGGAGGTAATCAGATTTATTATGATTTTACTTCTTGTGAGTTTGTAACCGAATTAGATGAGAATTTTGATCATCCAGCAAGTTGTAGCCTCAATTATAAAGAATATTTGAATGCATTGAAATTTGGCACCAATGGAGAAGATGCAGTTTTCAAAATGACAGTTTTAATTCCTTCCTGTGCTCATCTTTGTGTAGACGGCAATGCCAGATCAGCTAATTTATTTGGATGGATGGCGGCGATTTTGCATAATACAAATTATCCTATTATTATGACCCCCAAAAACTAGACACCATTTCCCCCAATTTAGAGTTCTCTTTTTAAATATTTCCCCAATATTTTTAGGAGTAAAAAATGCCAAAAGGTCAGAAGAATAATTACAGTCCATCTTTTAAAAAACAGGTTGCTCTCGAAGC